>NZ_LZHR01000042.1:0-300 GCF_001690675.1 Gilliamella sp. Occ4-3 | reverse complement strand
AGTTTTTTTGTCATGATTATTGCCTATTAATAACCCCATGATTTACATTTATAAAACATATCCGCCACTCTGGCCGCCCGTCAAACGTAGCTCACCATCAGGCCCAAAACTGTAATAATGTACGCCCCTAGGACTCCCCCCCAATACGGCTTTCTCTAAACCACCATAGCCTTTATATAGACTATAAATATCTTTATTTTTTATCCAGTTTGGCACGTTTTCCATATGGTAATAAAAAGTCACCATTCTCATCCCTTGCATTTGATCATCAACCTCATCAATTTTTTCAACCACCACTTT
>NZ_LZHR01000041.1:0-156505 GCF_001690675.1 Gilliamella sp. Occ4-3 | reverse complement strand
ACCAATTTTTTAACGTGTTCATAAAGTGAAGGTGGGGTAAATTGATTAAAGGCTTTTTTACGTAAATGAAAGATTGCTAAGCGTGCGGCTAAATATTGATAGTCTGGCGCTTCTTGTGAGATCAGATCGGCTGCAGCACGAATAATTGTCTCATGAATATCCGATGTACGAATACCATCATAAAATTGAATATGTGAACGTAATTCAACCTGAGAAACAGAAACATTTTCTAATCCTTCAGCAGCCCATGTAATAACACGGTGGATTTTATCAAGGTTTATTGGTTCTTTCTTTCCATCTCGTTTGGTAACGAGTATTGATTTATTCATTCTTTCATTCCAATGTTAAAGTATATTTTTAATTATGATAATTGATGTTTATCAAAATATACAATATATAGTACCTATTAATTGAATTTGTCACTATATGTAGTATTATTAATCAATGGTTCAAATTTATTAATTAAAATAAAACGTTATTGATTTTAATAGTTAAAATTTATTTTTCATAAAAAATGATAAGAATAACTTATGCAAGTTAACGTTGTGCTATCGATATCATTTAACTGATTATCGACAAAGTAAAAATTTGCATGAGTTAAAATGTACTTGGCTGATGTAGCGGGCGGTGTACGGGTCGTAATATCGGTAGCGATTATAATGTAACCCTGATTATTCGTATCATCCTGATACTCACCTTTACAAGGCCAATGCTAAAGCGAGGTTGCCATAGGAGTTGAAATTTCTGTTAAAAACTTTCAGGTAACTATACGTTTTAGTATAAAATTGTTTTTTAGTCGGGCTGACTGATCCTAGCCAGAATATTAGACAGTGCCCACCTCTATCATTTTTTCGTTTTGGTAATATTGTTGTTCATATTGTTCAGGTGATACCCAGCCATTGGCTGAATGACGGCGTATCCGATTATAATAGATTTCAATATATTCAAATACTGCTTTATTAGCCTGCTTCCTCGTTTTATAGTAACAGTCATGAATAATATGGGTTTTGAGTGTATGAAAAAAACTCTCAACAACCGCATTATCAAAGCAGTTTCCTCTTCGACTCATGCTTTGCCTTAGCCCATATTGTAACAATAATTGCTTGAAATCAGCACTGCAATATTGGCTTCCTTGGTCACTATGAATGAGTACATTTTTAGGAAAGTGACGCCGAAATAAAGCTTGTTTTAATGTATTACACACTAAATGGCGGTCTATGTAGCGACTGGTTTGCCTAGCAATCACTTTTCGTCCATATAAATCGATAATCACCGACAAATATAACCAACCTTCCCCCGTTTTAATATAAGTAATATCGGTTACCCATGTTTTATTAGGCTTATCAGGGTTAAATTGCCTATCTAACGTGTTGGGTACAATATTGCGATGAGCCGTGTCTGTTTTATACTTGAATTTACGTGCTGCTTTACTATGCAATCTTAAACTACGTAATCCCAATTGTTGCAAAACACGGCTAATTGTTCTTTCTGAAACTTGATAGCCCGCTTCTCTTGCATCATGAAGCAGGCTTGGTGCACCCAAACGGGCTTTATGTTGCCAATACTGTTTTTGGATATACTCGCTGAGTTTGGCGGATTTGTTTGCTCTTTTTAACCAAGCATAATAACCTGATGAACTGACACCAAGTAATGAGCATATCCTAGTAACGGGATAGCAGGTTAAATGATTTTTCATATGAGTGTACTTCACCGACTTGGATTGTTGATGATATGCACATGCGCCTTTTTTAGTATATCATTGGCCATTTTCAGTTCTTTAATCTCTTTTTCTAACGCCATAATCCGCTGTTGCTCAGCTGTTAACTCTCGACGGCTAGTTTTATTCGGGGAAAGTTGCCTAATCCATTTATCTAGGGTTGATTTACCCACACCTAGATGGTTGGCAAGTTCGCTGATAGAAAGGTGTGCATTAGATAACGCATAATCCACTGATTGTTGTTTAAATTCGATACTAAATTTTTTGACCATGATATTTGTCTCCTATGATTTTTGTTTATATCATAGAGGCGACTTTTGTCCACTTTTTTGGCGAGGATCAGATATTAAATACAAACCTTATATACCTTAATAGAATATTGATATAAATTTTATGTATTTTCGTTATTTATAATACTTACTTATAATCATGATAAATTGATTTCAAATAACAAAATTGATTAGAAGAATTATTTTACTAACACCTTGAGTAGTAATTAATTGATATATAAGGAGTAATAATGAAAATATCACTATATTTATCCATAATACTTGTAGGATTTTTTATATTTGGATGTGAACAGAAAACAAATAAAGACATTACAAACAGTATTGAAAAGAAGGAGATCATTGTTGGACTCCCCCCAAGTATGCACAATATTTTAATGGAACGCGTGGTAAAACCTGAATTAGAAAAAAAAGGATATATCGTAAAACTGGTAAATTTTAGCTCATTAAGAGATTCTAATACCGCTCTTGTCGAAGGAAGCATTGATTTAAATGCTGCTCAGCACCAAGCTTATCTTAACGTTTATAATAAAGAGACCAATAATAACTTGGTTTCATTAGTTCATATCCCTTCTATTTCAGCGGCATTATTTTCACAAACACATCACTCAATTAATGATGTTTCATTAGGACAAACAGTGGTTATCCCTAATGATCCTTCAAATACAGCAAGGGCTTTATTATTACTTCAAAAATTAAATTGGATAAAGCTAAAATCAGACGCTCAGTTGGGCAATGTGAATCTAACAGATATCATCGAGAATAAATATAATTTGACGTTTAAAACGTTATTATCAGAAATCATTCCACGTACACTTGATGAAGTTGATTATGCGATCATGCCGGGTGGTGTTGCGTGGTTAAGTAAAGTACCTATTGATAATCTTTTAGTGCAAGAGGTATTATCGCCCGATTTAGAATTAATGGTAGTTATCAAAAAAGAAAATCTTAATACGCAATGGGCTAAAGATGTTAAACAATTGTACCAATCAGATGCGCTAAGAAAATTCATAAGCGAAGATCCACAAGCTAAAGGTAGATTTATTTGGCCTCAAGAATAAATTGATACTCCTTAAATATTCTAAGTGAAAGCTTGGGTATTTAGGGTTAAAAATCATCTTTTATAACAAGCAAAAAATAGATATATAGCATAAAAACAGTGACTTATTTTTAAATTGATTGTGCTACAATTTTTTGCTTTTAATTTTTATAACAAAATGATGGAATGGCAACACATTTGTAAGATTGATAACGTCTAACGGTGTATTTTGATACCAGCAATAAAGCTTTCATCACCCGAAAAATGTAACGGCGTGATACCCAAATATCCTCTTTCTGTAAATCAAAACGAATATCTTTTGTTTTAAATGAGCCACTTTGGCTTGCTTGTGTTATCCAACGGTCCAATGTTGACGGTGTCAAATCATATTCTGTAACGATTTCAATAAGTTATTTACCATGTTGATAAAGACTGACCATTTGGTGTTTAAAATCATCATTGAATATTTGTCTTTTGTATTTAATCTTATTTATATTTGTTCTTTTTTTAGTTGTGATAAGTTTACCTTACCCCTTAAAAATAAGTTATATGAATCAGTGTAGCCGATCCATTTGAATTTCCTAAAACAATATTAGTTTCAAGTTTTCCTATCATATCTAAAAGACTTAGAAAATTACTCTAGAAATAAATATAAATTTTTTATTAATTATCGCTATTGTCTCAATATGTTCTTATTTCAGTTTTTATAATTACATTTTTTTCCAGATTAATCTGGAAAAAAATGTAATCGTCTTATTAGGTTAACTAATTATACTTTAAAACAAAAATAATGAATAAATTGTCACAAAATACAAAAGGGGTTTGGTAATGGAAAGACAAATACAATTGCTGAAACTACTTTTCAATGAATCAGAATTTAAACCAGCAGCTTATTTTAGTTCAAAATTATCCATTTCAACTAAAACCGTTTATTGTGACATTGAAAAGTTAAATGAGCAGCTGTTAGTTGCCCCAAATAGTGATATTTATATCGAAAAAGCCCCACGTAAAGGGTTAATACTGATGGGAAATAAAAGCAGTATTGATTCGGTAATTTGTTATTTAGAACAAAACAATAGTCATGGTTATTTTAATAAAAACTCACGCCGATTAACGCCAGAATATCGTCGTTTAGATATTATAAAGCGTTGTTTGTTAAATCAAGAAACTGTTTCATTAGAGCAACTTTCTGATGATTATATTGTTAGTAAAACATCACTTCATAAAGATATCGAATTTATTAACCATTCATTAGAATCAGAAAACGTTTTATTAAATGTAACGCATAAAGCCATTATTGTAGAAGGTAAAGAAAACCAAATTCAACGCGCTATTAAGCATTTTTTATTGTTATATATTAATAAACAAGATGGTTATTATCTAAATCAATTAATGAAAACATTGATGGACAATGATTCTTTTGAGCAAATTAGTCAATTATTATTTGAACACTATGAATCAATAGTTCAACAATCTTCAGAATATTATTTATCATCTTTATTGATATCAATAGCAATACAGTTAAAACGGTTAACTTTAGGTAATGCTATTGATGAAGAAGATGATTTTTTATTTAACCATATCCGTTACATGCAATCGTATTTAATTGCATCTGAACTTGCTAAAAAACTTGAAGTTACTTTTAAAATTGCATTTTCAACTAACGATATTAAATATCTAAGTAAACTGTTTTTCGCTCATCGAATTATTGACGAGTCGGTAAAAGTTGATGACAGCTGCTATGAACAAATCATCCGTAAAATAATAAAAAAAATAGGCGAAATTGAAGGTATTGATTTATTAAAAGATAATAAATTGTTTCACTCATTGTTATCTCACTTTCCACCTATGCTTACGCGTTTGCAAAAGAAAATACGTATTATCAATCCGATACTAAAAGAAATAAAACTTGAGTATTCAAAATTATTTAGCGTATTGTGGTATGCACTTTCTGATTTAGAACGCAAATTTGATATTCGTTTAAATGACGATGAAATCTCATTTTTATTGATTCATTTTCAAATAGCTTTAGATAAGGCAGCTGATGCGAATAATATTGTAATTATTTGCCAATATGGTTGTTCTTCATCGAATTTGATTCTCAATAAAGTTCGAAAGATCTTGCCTTCTAAAGATAATATCGAGGTTTATTCGGTTTCGAAATTGACATCGGCAAATCTCAGTAATGTCGATTTAATTATTACTACACTTGATATTAATAATCTAAATAAACCAGTTGTTAAAATATCATCTTTATTAAATACCAATGACTATCAAAATATTATTCAGGCTTATGCAAATTATGTATTAAATAAACCGTCCGATTTTTCTGAAAGCACAAATTATTACCCATCTACTGCAAAATATGTACATCCAGATCTTATTCAATTAAATATCGAAATTGATAATAAAAATGAATGTATTAATCAATTAATACTTCATCTTGAAAATAAAGGTTATGTAACTGATCAATATCGTGATTCTGTTTTACACCGCGAAGAAATAGGTGACACATCTATCGAAAATGGCATTGCTTTACCCCACGGCTCACCCATGTTTGTGAACAAATCAAGTATATCAATTATGACATTACGCAAGCCAATCAAATGGGGAGTTATTGATGTTAGCGTAATTATTATGGTTAGTCTTTCAGAAGAAAATATTAACAGTATTAATGAGGTATTCACCGAAATTTACAAAATTGTTTCTAACAAACACGTTATAGCAACGTTAAAAAATATCACTAGCTTCAAACAACTAAAATCATTTTTAAATAATCAAAGAGGAGTCAAAAATGTACTTTGATAAGCATTTATGCCTTTTTAATATTGAGGCATCAAATCAAGAACAAGTCCTAACACAAATGGCACAAATGTTACTTATTAATGGAATTGTTAAACAAGATTTTTTAGAAGGTATTTTGCAGAGAGAAAAGCAGTATCCAACTGGTTTATTGGTTAATTCAATTGGGTTTGCTTTGCCACACACAGATTCATCGAAAGTTAAACAATCTCAAATTTGTTTTGCATCATTAAAACAGCCAGTCACTTTTAAAGGTATGACTGATGAAAATGAAAAAATTCCTGTCAAATTTATCTTTATGCTTGCCATGAAACAGCCTCATGAACAAGTCGAAAATTTGCAAAATTTGATAGGGTTATTCCAAAACGAACAAGAAATAAAACAATTAGAACAATGTCATTCAACTAAGGAATTTATCGCTATTTTAAATAAAGTGGGCGTTAAATAAAAAGATAACTTTTATTAAGGAGTTCTGAAATGGATAGTGTAATTAATATTTTTCAATGGCTAATAGGTTTAGGGGGGGTAGTATTTTTACCTATCATAATATTTATTATTGCTCTTTTTTTTAGAGTACCATTTTCAAAAGCTATTATGGCGGGTATTACCGTTGGTATTGGTATAGTTGGTTTAGGTTTAGTGATTTCTTTATTGTCCGACACTTTAGGTGTTGCCATCCAAAAAATGGGGGAACAATACGGAACATCATTAAGTATTATGGATATTGGATGTGGTGTGGGTGGTCCATTGGCATTTTCAACTACATTAGGATTACTCCTTATTCCTATTTCTTTAGTAATTAATTTTATCTTTATTTCACTTGGTTGGACTCGCACATTAAATGTTGATATTTGGAATTTTTGGTTTGCAATATTTTTAGGATTAGTAGCATATTCCGTTACAGGATTATACTGGGTCGGTATTATTGGATGTATTACCGCTGTTATGTTGCAATGGTTCTTAGCTGATTTATTACAAAAACCAATTAGTTCTTTTTTTGGCTATCCGGGTATTTCAATCACTCATTTAATGGCATTATCGGGAGCAATTGTTGCCATTCCATTAAATTGGATTTTTGACCACATTCCAGGCTTTAACAAATTAAACGCCGATTCAGAAACGTTAACTAAAAGATTTGGTATTTTTGGTGATACGGTGGTTATTGGTTTAATTATTGGTTTAGTTGTAGGTATTTTAGCTGGTTATGATGTGCCACAAATAGGTAAATTAGCTATTTCAACTGCAGCGATTATGAAAATAATGCCCAAAATGGTTGCTATGTTTATGGAAGGTTTGCTACCAGTTGCTGAAGCTGCACGTGAATTTACTAGTAAAAAATTAAATGGCAAACAGGTTAATATTGGTATGGATGCAGCATTAACAGTTGGACATCCAGCTGTTATGGCAACGGCATTAATTATGGTTCCGGTTTCACTATTATTAGCCTTAATTCTACCTGGTAATAAGGTATTACCTTTCGGTGATTTAGCCTTCTATGCTTTTGGTATCTGTTTGATGGTGCCATTTTTCAAAGGAAATATTGTTCGTTCAATTATTGGCGGCACAATTTATTTAGTAATTTGTCTATATATGGCAACTTGGCTCTCACCAGTTATTACCGATGTATTCCATTTGGCTAATTATGACGTGGGTACAGCTCGTATTATTACAGTTATTTTATGTGGTTTATGGCCGGTAACTTTGTTTGTTTTATTACTAAATTATCTTGGATATGTAGGATTAATTGGCTTAGCACTAGTTATTTTATGTTTACTTATTTATATCAATAAAATTAGAAGAATTGAAATATATTAAAAGGATAAATCAATATGAAAAATTTACTCATTATGTGTGGTGCAGGGCATGCAACATCAACTATTGCTGTTAGCAAAGTGTCGAAATGGCTCAATGATGAAAAATTGACGGAAAATGTAAAAATCTATCAATCAAAAATAGCTGATGAATTAAATAAAATTGATTCATATGATGTCGTTATCAGCACAACTATTGTGCCAGAATCAATCAAAGATAAAGTCATAAATGGCTTACCTTTATTAACCGGGGTTGGATTAAACGATTTTTTTGTTGAGCTAAAAAAACGCTTAACCATCTAGTATTAAATTATTAAATAAAGTGTATAAAACAGCGTCCCACTTACTTTGTTGTTTAATCTAATATAACAAGTAAATGGGGCATATTCCTAAGGAACAAGATTAATATGAACATTTTGCATCATGCCATGAAAATACAAACTGTTGCTGGCAGACACTCTTATCATGATATTACCGATGAGTTGAACCGCTTTATTGAGCAATCAAATATCCAAAACGGACAACTAACCATCACTACAACGCATACTACTTGCTCGCTTTTTTTTGATGAATACATGCATGATACTAACTTTTTTGGTGATGAGTTTTTACACGTTGATATTAATAATATTTTAGAAAAAATAGCCCCTAAAATGACTAGCGAAAATCAATACAACAGCCCGGGACCTAAGCATGTTGAGTTTGGTTTAAATTTAAGTGATCCTAATTATCCTGCCGAAAAATGGGTAATGCTCAATACTGATGCACATATTAAATCTTCTTTGTTTGGTAGTTTTTCGATTGTATTAATTATTAAAAATGGCAAGCCTCTCATGGGGGAACTAGGACGTGTTTATTTTGTTGATTGGGATGCATTACGAGAAAGAACCCGTAATGTTAATTTTATGTTGATGGGTTGCGAATAAGAGGTAGGAGGGATAACCATGATTTTGTCTCCATCGTTATTTAATTCAGATCTTTACTTTATCAAAGAAACATTAGATAAGCTTGATTTGCTTGGTATTACGCATTTACATATTGATGTAATGGATAATCACTATGTGCCAAATTTAGGTTTCAATGCAGGGTTTGTGTCAAATTTGAAATCACATACGAATTTTATTTTAGATTGCCACCTAATGGTTGAAAAGCCTGAATCAACGATATTAGACTTTATTGAAGCTAAACCAGATATTATCACTTTTCATTATGAAGCAACGGTTCATCACTCTTTTATAATCAATAAAATAAAAAATAGTAATATAAAAGTAGGTTTAGCTATCAATCCAAGCACCTCGGTTGAACAAATAAAAATGCTATTACCGTTTATTGATCTTATCCTTGTAATGACTGTTAACCCAGGCCAAAAAAACGAATTTTTTTTACCATTCACGTTACAAAAAATTGAACAACTGAATTTAGAAAGAAAAGAGAGAAATTATCATTATGATATTCAAGTAGATGGGAATATTACAGACCAAACCATATCGCCATGTGTAAAAGCTGGCGCTAATAATATTGTTTCAGGTGGATTTATTTTTAACAATAATGATATTCAAAACAATATTGAAAAATTAAAATTGGCAATAAATTAGGGATATGAAATGAGTATAAAAGAAATATTAAACAATATATTAACTGAAGTTTCGGAACAAATAGATGCAATAAACGAAGTACAATTAAATGAATTCAAAAACGCTATTATTAAAGCTAAACATCTATTTTTAGCTGGGACAGGGCGTTCAGGATTAATGATAAGCGCTTTCGCTAATCGATTAATGCATTTAGGTTTGAATGTCAGCTTAATTAGCGAAATCAGCAAACCTAGAGCAAATAAAGGCGATTTGCTTATTCTAGGCTCTAACTCGGGTGAAACTAAAAGTTTAATTGCCTATGCACAACAAGCAAAAAAATTGGGGGTTAAAGTTATATTATTAACAACAAATAGCACCTCAACTTTGGCAAAGTTAGCCGATAATATTGTTGTTATTCCTATCAAAGTAGTTAAATTAAACCAACCAATGGGTAGTATATTTGAGCAACTATCTTTATTGACATATGATAGCCTTATTTATAGTTTGATGGAAAGCTTACAACAGACTCCAGATGTAATGAAGATGCGACATGCAAATATTGAGTGATTTTTGCATTTTGTACATAAAACTTATCGTATTTGAGAAAGTTTTATCAAAATGCATAAGTTTTAATAGCAGCTTATTGCTGCTGTTACGATACATTAGTTATTAGTGTCGAAATGTTTAACAAGTCAAAGTGTGGACATACCAAGAACACAAAGCGATAACAAAAGATTTGAAAGCGAATTTCATCACCAATGCAATAGAGTCTTTAAACAGTCCTATTCGCCATATCATCAAGAAATGTAAAGTTTTACAAACAGATAACTCTGTTAAAAAAGTCATTTTTTGGACAATACCACACGCTTGTAATAAATTGTCTATATCAATCCAAAACTAAAAAAATGCCATAAGTCGGTTCATTATAAAATTTGGTGACAGAATCAACCGTCACCTTGAATATTGAATAGGTAAATACACAAAATTTAGGGTAGTACCTTTCAATCTGATTTTCTAGTTAATTTCTTAATAGCAAACGAGCAAATAGGAATAATCTCACGCTTTTCTTGCTGTAATTTTTCTACTACAAGGTCTAATAAATTATCTGCAATACCTTGACCACGATACGCAGAATCAACATAAGTATGATTAATAGTAGCTTTATCTTTTCCGACCCTTGTAAAGGTCATTTCAGCTATTTCTTTATTATTAGCATCACAAGCATAAAAACGATCATTATCTTCTAAA
The DNA here is from genome assembly GCF_001690675.1 of Gilliamella sp. Occ4-3. NCBI lineage: Bacteria > Pseudomonadati > Pseudomonadota > Gammaproteobacteria > Orbales > Orbaceae > Gilliamella > Gilliamella sp. Occ4-3. The sequence continues at coordinate 146,027 of NZ_LZHR01000041.1, read as the reverse complement.
AAATGTAGTGCCATAAAATTACCAATATAACATTGTAATTAGTTTACTGTGATTCACATCCATACTTGATAAATAAAAACTCTTTTATTATTAAAAGCAGCCTAATTCCATATCGACTCATTTTAAAGGAGTTAGTAGATAAACAAATAGGTGACTGTCATAAAATATCATTTTTACCAGTTCACCTATTAATAAAACAATCAGATATTTATCTACTACTAATTATGCTTAAATGGCAAAATTAACATTTAAAATAATCGTTTGGCTGTATTGTATAGATCCATATCAAATGGACGCTTCATATTATTGATAGCATCTATAATATCGTGATGTACTAATTTACCATTTTGTACGCCAACGCTTCTACCTGCATAGCCTTGTAGCAGTAATTCAACAGCATAAGCCCCCATACGAGACCCCAAAATACGATCATAAGGGACAGGAGAACCACCACGTTGAACGTGCCCTAATACTGTGGCACGAGTTTCGTGATGAACAGCAGCTTCAATGTCTACTGCAAGTTGATTTACATCACACATATGTTCAGTAACAGTCACAATTGCATGTTTTTTACCTTTTGCAAAGCCTAGTTTAATTTCTTCGATTAGATCTTCCTTCGTATAAGAAACCTCTGGAATAATCATAAATTCGCAACCACCAGCAACTGCTGCATTTAAGGTTAAATCACCACAATCTCGCCCCATTATTTCAATAACTGAAATTCGGTTATGTGAAGAACAAGTATCACGTAATCTATCGATTGCTTCAACAGCAGTACTAAGCGCAGTAAAATAACCTATAGTATAATCAGTACCACGAATATCATTATCAATGGTTCCTGGTAAACCAATACATGGAAAACCTTCTTCCGTTAATCGCATTGCGCCCATATATGAACCATCACCACCAATAACAACTAAAGCATCAATTTGATGTTTTTTTAGATTAGCAATGGCTTTTTGTCTTACAGCTTTATCTTTAAATTCTGGAAATCTAGCCGATCCAAGAAATGTACCACCACGAGTAATAATATCAGATACACTTGAACGCTTTAATTGAACAATGCGATCTTCGCAAAGTCCCATATAACCATCATAAACACCAAAAACATCCAACCCTTCTGATAATGCTGTTCTCACTACACCTCGAATAGCTGCATTCATTCCTGGAGCGTCGCCACCACTGGTTAAAATACCTATTTTTTTTATCATATAAATAACTCCAAATTATTAACTTTTAGTTATTATAGAGTCTTAACAGATATCTAACAATAGACAATAAAAGCTATTTTTGATTAAGTTTTCTACTTCATCATTTCGATGGGTACAACAGAAATTGGATCTTGATGAATAATCACCGTTGCAGGAGAAAATTCTTTAGAAATATGTTTTTCAATAGCATCAGCAATGGCATGAGCAGTGATTAAAGGCATATCATCGTCTAATTCAAGATGCAATTGAATAAATTTGAGAGGGCCTGCTTGGCGGGTCTTTAGATCATGAAAACCTCTTACATCTGGATATGAAGCCACAATTTCAGCTATTCGCAAATTATCACTATCTGGTAAAGCGTGATCTAATAGGTCTTTAATTGCATTATGTGCAATGTGATAAGCATTATAACAAATATACAAAGCAATAAAAATTGCAAAAGCCGCATCAGCATAAGTAATGCCATACCAACTTAAACAAAGTGCAATTATAACAGCAATATTCAACAGCATGTCGGAAGAATAGTGCAACATATCGGCTTGAATAGCATTACTTTTAGTGATTTTTACAACATATCTTTGATACAAAACAAGAATGCATGTCACTACAGCAGAAACAGTTGAAACAATAATCCCCAATAAAGGTTCCTGTAGTTCATTCGGATAAATAAAAGAGCGAATACTAGAAAGTAACAAAATTATTGCAGAACCAATAATAAACGCGCTTTGTAATAATGCTGCCAAAGATTCTGCCTTGCCATGACCAAAGGTATGATCAGCATCTGCGGGTTTTAGTGCATAACGAACTAAAAAAAAGTTAACACCAGAAGCAAGTAAATCGATACTTGAATCTAATAATGAGGCAAATAAACTTATTGAACCGGTAAACCAGCAAGTAATAAATTTAATTATAATTAATGAAATAGAGATTGAAACAGCACCTAGCGTTGCTCTTTTAACTAATTTTTCATACAAATGTGAATTTGACATTTAGTGCCTATTTATTGATAGGATTCAATTCCCAAAGGAAGAACTAATTGCTGAGCAATCTCAGCTGCTTTTATTCGGCCTAACAACGCATCTATAATTTTTAAAGCAAAATCAATAGACGTTGCGGGACCTTGGCTAGTAATAACTTTATACAACTCATCAAAATAAACTCTATCGGACTTCCAATTTTTAAACGCCTCTTTAGTGGTTGGATAACCAGTCATATATGCGTGTGGAAATAAGTTATGATGTTGTAAAACCATAGCTGGAGAGGCACAGATTGCAGCAACAATACCACCACTTTGGTGCGTTTGTTTCAATTTTTCGATTAACAATGGGCAATCTCGAAAATTTTCAGCACCTTTAACACCTCCAGGTAAAACAACAACATCAAAATCAATGTATTGAACATCCGAAAGCATTTTTTTTGCCAAAATGGTTACTCCTCGAGAACATTCAATTTCACGAGAACTTGAAATACTTGCAGTAGTAACTTTAATATCAGCTCGGGTTAATAAATCAATAGTGGTTACCGCTTCTGTTTCTTCACAACCATTCGATAAAAACACCAATGCTTGCTTTGTCATCATTACGCTCCTTTTGAAAAAACAACTTATTAATTTTTTAGCGAAAATGAATTATTTCACCCTTTCAATATTGGCGCCTAATTTTCTTAATTTTGCTTCAATATTGTCATAGCCTCGATCTATATGGTAAATACGATCAACAGTGGTTAAACCTTCAGCAATACAACCAGCTAAAACTAGACTCGCTGACGCCCGCAAATCCGTCGCCATTACTTGTGCACCGCTCAATGTTTCAACACCATGGGTAATTAAGGTATTACCTTCAATTTCTGCTTTTGCACCCATGCGAATTAGCTCAGGAACATGCATAAATCGATTTTCGAAAATGGTTTCTTTAATGATTCCTGTACCTTCAGCAACCATATTTAGCAATGAGAATTGTGCTTGCATATCAGTAGGAAAACCTGGATGCGGAGCAGTATGAATGTTAACAGCTTTCGCCCTTTTTCCTTGCATATCTAAACAAATCCAATCTTCACCTACCTCAATCTTGGCACCAGCTTCCTTCAATTTAGAAAGCACCGCATCAAGTAGGGTTGGATCGGTTTTACGGCAAGTGATTTTACTTCTAGATATAGCTGCCGCAACTAAAAAAGTCCCAGTTTCAATACGATCAGGAACTATTTCATGTATACCACCACCTAAACGTTCAACCCCTTCTATCTCAATACGCATTGTACCTGCACCAGTAATTTTAGCGCCTAACATATTTAGGAACTTAGCGGTATCAACAATTTCAGGTTCACATGCTGCATTTTCGATGACAGTTTTGCCTTCAGCCAAAGTTGCGGCTGACATAATCGTAACGGTCGCACCAACACTTACTTTATCCATGACAATATGAGTACCTTTTAGTTTTCCATTGACCGACGCTTTAACATAGCCTTCATCAAGTGTGATTGTCGCACCAAGTTGTTCAAGACCACTAATATGAAGATCAACAGGCCTTGCACCAATAGCACAACCGCCAGGTAATGAAACTTGTCCTTGCCCAAAACGAGCAACAAGGGGACCCAAAGCCCAAATTGAAGCACGCATAGTTTTTACTAGCTCATAAGGTGCACAGTAGTTATTCAGATGACCTGCATCAAGGTGAATAGCATCATTTCGTTCATATTTTACACCTAGCTGGCCTAGCAATTCCAAAGTTGTATCGATATCTTTTAACTTAGGAACATTTCGAAGTTCTACTGGTTTTTCTGCCAAAATTGCAGAAAATAAAATGGGTAGCGCAGCATTTTTTGCGCCAGAAATAACCACTTCGCCATTTAGCGATGTTGGACCTGTTACGTGAAACTTTTCCATTATTAACTCTTATGCGTGACAAATTGGCGATTATTATAGAAGTTATTTACTAATAATTAAATGAATTTCATTAAAAATTGAAAATATCACTTTTTTGAGATCAATAAAAACAAATTTAAATCAATAAGTTAAAAATTTATCTTATTTTGAATCTAGTAAATAATTACGATTAATCAATGATTGATTCAAACGAATTAGCGCTTTATAGTGAATATATTATTTTTACATATAATTTGGGTTATATGACATATACCGCAAGATGTCCTTATATCAATACGATAATATTCAGTCGAGGGAAAAATATATTTGATTCACTTGCAAAAACAAGTCAGATTAATAACAAAAATAAATTCATTAAAAAAAGAACGTTTATATCTAATTTTATACTGAAACACATAGTTACCTGAAACTTTTTTACAAGTTAACTGGCATAGAGAAGTGCTCATCTTTAATAGTCACACATAATTTAATTTGCTAACATAAATGGTTTTTAAACATGGTAAGAAAATACACAATAACATGGATTACGATATCGCAATTATAGGACTAGGACCTGCTGGCAGTACGCTAGCCCGTTTACTTAGTCCTTCATTCAAAGTCATTGCATTAGATACAAAACATAAAACGGGAAATGGTGGATTCCATAAACCTTGTGGGGGACTATTAGCAGATGATGCACAAAAAGCCTTTGCTAGGCAAAATATAAACTTACCAGCTGGTATTTTAACTGATCCTCAAATTTTTAGTGTCAGAACTTATGACTTACAAACCAAACTTATTCGCAACTATCAGCGAAGTTATGTGAGTTTTGATAGGCACAAATTTGATCTGTGGCTAAAATCACTAATACCATCAAATGTAACCGTTCTTCATAATACACTCTGTAAAGAAGTAAGACGTATTATTGATGGTTATCAGATCACTTATCTTGATGAAAATAAAAATGAACACAACGCCACTGCTCAATATGTGGTTGGTGCTGACGGCGCCAATTCTCTGGTTAGACGAATGCGATATCCTCAGCATACGATAAGACAATATGTAGCGATACAACAATGGTTTACAGAGCAACATCCAACGCCATTTAATTCTTGTATATTCGACAATGAATTAACCAATTGCTACTCTTGGAGTATTTCAAAAAATGGTTATTTTATTTTTGGCGGTGCTTTTCCTAAAAAAGTAGCGAATGAAAATTTTGACCAATTAAAAGAAAAATTAACTACACAAGGATTTATTTTTGGTAAACCTCTCAAAACAGAAAAATGTTTAGTGGTTTATCCAAATCGGCTACGTGATTTTTATACTGGCAATGAAAATATTTTTTTAATTGGTGAAGCAGCTGGTTTTATTAGTGCAAGTTCGTTAGAAGGTATTAGCTATGCTTTAGATAGCGCTGAAATTTTAAGTAAAATATTAAATAGTGGCCATCCAAAACCTAATAAATGTTATTATCAACGTACAATACCATTACGCTTCAAACTTTATAGTAAAATTGTTAAAGCCAAACTATTAACAACTCCTTTGTGGCGTAAATTAATAATGAAAAGTAAGATTCAGCATATTGAATAACTTAAAATAAAAAATAATAATGAAATATATTGGGAAATATTAATTATGTTTGATGTAAACGATTTGATCCGTTTTAACCATGAATGGTCAGAAAAAATAGAGCAAGAAGATCCTGAATTTTTTAAACAACTTGCCGTTGAACAAAACCCGAAATTTTTATGGATCGGCTGTTCAGACAGTCGTGTGTCAGCAGAAAAACTCATTAAGTTAAAGCCAGGTGAGTTATTTGTGCATCGTAATGTCGGTAATCTTGTAATACACACTGATTTAAACTGTTTATCTGTCGTTCAATATGCAGTGGATGTACTTAAAATTGAAGATATCATTGTTTGTGGTCATTTAGGTTGTGGTGGAATTCGTGATGCGGTTGAAAATCCTGATTTAGGGCTAATTAATAACTGGTTACTGCATATTCGTGATCTTTGGTTTCGAAACAGCTCACTTCTAGGGGAATTTCCACCCGATATCCGTTTGGATGTTTTATGTGAACTTAATGTAATTGAACAAGTATACAATCTTGGACACTCTACAATTATTCAATCCGCATGGCAACGAGGTCAAAAAGTTAATTTACATGGTTGGGTTTATGGGATTCATAATGGCAAAATTACTGATTTGCATATCACTTCATCAAGTAGCGAAAATCTTGAAATTAATTACCGAGAAGCTATTTCTTATCTTCTAAATTTACATAAATCTCACTAATTAGCCCATGATTTTTATTTAAAACGATGGATAACTTGATTGCTGCTTCCTCGCCATAATAGGCGAGGATCAGCAAGTTCCTGCACAAATTTCCCATCAATTAACACATCAATATAAGGAATAACCGCTTGTTGTTCAGCTGTTAACTCATCAAGCTTATACCCAGTCCAAAGCCAAATATCTTTATTATCGCATTCAGATTTAACACGTTGGACCAGTTTTAATATAGTTGCAACGTTTTGAGGATGCAAAGGATCACCGCCAGAAAGCGATAATCCTTGACGTTTTATTTCAGTATCTTGTAAATCTTTAATGATTTGATCTTCAAGTGCTTGTGTAAATGGTAAACCAGAATTTACTCCCCATGTACTTTTGTTATAGCAACCTGGGCACTGATGTACACACCCGGCAACAAAAAGAACACAGCGAGTTCCTTCCCCATTAACAACATCAACTGGATAATAGCGATGATAATTCATAAATATTTATTGATTATTAACCAATTTGACCATTATTTAAATGTTTAACTCGACGTTTTACTTCTTCTTGCTTACCTGCATTGAATGGGCGGGCATCAGGACTACCTAAATATCCACAAACACGACGAGTAACCGATACTTTTGAAGAATCATGATTTCCACAACTTGGGCAAACAAAGCCTTTGCTAGTACAAGAAAATTCACCGGTATAACCACATTCATAACATTCATCTATTGGCGTATTAGTCCCATAATAAGGAACTCGTGAATAACTATAATCCCAAACATCTTCTAATGCTTTGATATTGTTAATCATATTTGGATATTCGCCATAACAGATGAAACCACCATTAGCAACTTGAGGATAAGGTTTTTCAAATTCAATTTTTTCGTACGGATTAACCTTTTTCTCAACATCAAGATGGAAACTGTTAGTGTAATAACCTTTATCAGTAACACCTGGAATTACACCAAATTCAGCCGTATCAAGTCGGCAAAATCGATCACATAAATTTTCGCTTGGTGTGCTATATAAACTAAACCCATAACCAGTTTCGCTTTTCCATTGATCTACTGCATTACGTAAACGCTCAACAATTGCCACACCTTTTTCGCGTAATTTATCACTATCAAATGGATGCGTTTGATTTCCGTAAAGTGCATTTAATGTTTCATGAAGACCAATATAACCTAAAGAAATTGAAGCTCGCCCATTTTTGAAAATTTCAGAAACATTGTCATCTTCGTTAAGTCTTACACCACAAGCACCTTCCATATATAAAATTGGTGCCACTCGTGCTTTTACGCCATCAAGTCTAGCAATACGCGTCATTAATGCTTTTTTACATAGTTCTAAACGTTTATCTAAAATTTCCCAAAATCGAGCTTCATCACCTTTAGCTTCAATAGCTATACGAGGCAAATTTAGACTAATTACACCTAAATTATTGCGCCCATCATGAATTAACTGACCGTTTTCTTCATAAACACCCAAGAAACTTCGACAACCCATTGGCGTTTTAAATGAACCCGTCACTTCAACAACTTTATCGTAATTTAAAATATCTGGGTACATCCGTTTACTTGCACACTCAAGTGCAAGTTTTTTAATATCATAATTAACATCGCCCTGTTTATGGTTAATACCATCTTTAATGGCAAAAACAAGTTTTGGAAAAACTGCTGTTTTATGATTTTTACCTAATCCTTTGATACGAACTTTTAAAATAGACTCTTGAATTAAGCGTGATTCCCAACTAGTCCCTAAACCAAAACCAAAAGTAACGAACGGAGTTTGTCCATTAGCTGTGTGTAAAGTGTTTACTTCATATTCAAGAGATTGAAATGCATCATAACATTCTTTTTGAGTACGACTTTTAGCATAAGCTTCTGGATTCGGAATATTCCATTCTTCAGCCACTTGTTTGTGTTTGTTATAACTAATAGTAACAAACTTTGCTAAAACCTCATCGATACGATTAATAGTCGTGCCACCATAAATATGGCTAGCCACTTGTGCAATAATTTGTGCAGTTACTGCAGTTGCTGTTGCAATTGATTTTGGTGGCTCAATCTCAGCATTACCCATTTTAAAACCATTTGTTAACATACCATCTAAGTCAATTAACATACAGTTAAACATAGGAAAGAATGGAGCATAATCTAAATCATGATAATGAATTTCACCACAATCATGAGCACGAGAAATATCTTTAGGTAACAAATACTGCTTTGCATAATGCCTTGCTACAATACCCGCAAGTAAATCACGTTGGGTTGGAATCACCTTGCTATCTTTGTTAGCATTTTCATTTAAAATAGCGACATTACTTTGCTCAATTAGTCCTCGAATATCCTGATTTAGACGGCTACGTTCTTCTCGAGCACGATCACGATCATGGCGATACTCAATATAAGTTCTCGCTAATTTTTTATAAGGGCCTGACATTAACTGATTTTCAACTGCATTTTGAATTTCGTTGATATCAACACTTTCACGTTCGCTCATTTGATTAGTAACAACACGAGCAACCGTTGCGCAATAATCTGGGTCATGAACATTCGTCGCCACAGCTGCTTTGACAATTGCATCTTTAATTCGAGTCTCATTAAATGCAGTTTGACAACCATCTCGTTTTATTACTACAGGCATATATACTCCTCAATATCCATCAATAACTCGCGTTAGTCACAGGTGTTATACCAACATTAATATTCGTTGTTATTATTCATTTTTTATCAAATCATTAGTTTTTTGATATAATCCCGAGGTTTTCTACCGCTTAAATAATACTATATATAGTAAATAATATTTAATTATACACAATATATAGTGTTTTTCTAGGGTTTTTAATAAATGAAATCACTTGACAAATTTAAAATCAATAACGACAAGGATTTATGAAATATCGAAATACAAAAAAGGAAAAGAAGAAATAAGTTCACTAATAACAGATATACAAAAGTGCAAACTCTCTTGCACTTTTGTTTAGTAAAATAAGGTTACAAATTGAAAATATTAAGATTCAATATTTAACCAATCAGTATGAAACACACCTTCTTTATCAATACGCTCATAGGTATGAGCACCAAAATAATCCCGCTGTGCTTGAATCAAATTAGCTGGTAATACCGCTGATCGATAACTATCATAATAAGCAATCGCAGCTGAAAGTGTAGGAACTGCAATACCTTGTTGCACCGCTAAAGATACCACATCACGCAATGATTGTTGGTAAGCCTCGACCGTTTGATTAAAATAAGGCGCTAACAATAAATTATCAATCTCATTATTATCGGCATAAGCATCAGTAATTTTTTGAAGAAACTGTGCACGAATAATACACCCTGCTCTAAAAATCTTAGCTATTTCACCATAATTTAAATTCCATTGATATTTATGAGAAGCAGCTTTTAGCTGTGCAAAACCTTGTGCATAAGAGATAATTTTACCCATATACAGTGCTTTACGGATTTTTTCTATGAGCTCCTGCTTATCACCACTATAAGGCGCTTTTTGAGGACCTTTTAACACTTTTGCCGCCGCAACTCGCTGATCTTTAATTGCTGATAGATAACGAGCAAATACAGACTCAGTGATTAAAGATAAAGGCTCACCCAAATCTAAAGCACTTTGGCTGGTCCATTTACCTGTACCTTTATTGCCTGCCGCATCTAAAATCACATCAATTAAATAATTACCGTTTTCGTCTTTATGCTTAAAGATATCAGCGGTAATTTCGATTAAATAACTGTCTAACTCGCCTTTATTCCAATCTGTAAACACCTCAGCAAGTTCATCATTAGTTAAACCAACAGCATGTTTTAATACCGAATAGCTTTCAGCTATCAGTTGCATATCGCCATACTCAATGCCGTTATGAGCCATTTTTACATAATGACCAGCGCCATTTGGACCTATATAAGCAACACAAGGCTCACCATTAGCCTTAGCTGCAATCTTCTCTAATATTGGTGCAACTAATTCATAAGCCTCTTTTTGCCCACCAGGCATAATTGATGGACCTTTTAGCGCTCCCTCTTCGCCACCTGAAACACCAGTACCAATAAAGTTAAATCCTTCTGCTAACAATGTTTTGTTTCGACGAATTGTATCTTCAAAATAGGCATTCCCGCCATCGATAATAATATCACCTTTATCTAAAAGTGGACGCAACTCATCAATTACCGCATCGGTACCTTTACCTGCTTGCACCATAATCAGGATACGGCGTGGTTTTTCTAAAGAATTGACAAAATCTTCAATTGTATAATAAGGAACCAATTTCTTATCAGAATGTTCGGCCATGACTTGTTCTGTTTTATCTTTAGAGCGATTATAAATAGCAACAGAAAATCCTCGACTTTCAATATTGAGCGCAAGATTTCGCCCCATAACTGCCATTCCAATAACACCGATTTGTTGTTTTGACATGATTTGGCTCCTTTATTAAACCTCTATAACCTTAACCATAAGGTTTTAACAACACCTAAAACTTAATTAAGTTTTATAAATTACGCTATATTTTGCCATAAAAAAAGCCGTATCAGAATACAATACGGCTCTTTTTCATGACTTTAATGATATTTACTATCAACTGAATAAATCATGAACGTTTCATCATTTCGAAAAACTCATCATTAGTTTTAGTCATGGCAAGTTTATCGATCAAGAACTCCATTGCATCAGTCTCACCCATTGGGTTAAGAATTTTGCGTAAAATCCACATTTTTTGTAGTTCATCAGGCGAAGTCATTAGATCTTCTTTACGTGTACCAGAACGATTAAAGTCAATAGCAGGAAACACACGACGTTCAGCAATTTTACGCGATAAATGGACTTCCATATTACCAGTACCTTTAAACTCTTCATAGATAACTTCATCCATTTTAGAGCCAGTATCAATCAATGCTGTTGCAATAATTGTTAAACTACCACCTTCTTCCACATTACGTGCAGCACCAAAAAAGCGTTTTGGACGATGTAATGCATTCGCATCCACACCACCAGTCAATACTTTACCTGATGAAGGTACAACTGTATTGTATGCACGAGCTAAACGTGTGATCGAATCTAATAAAATAATCACATCTTTTTTATGTTCAACCAAACGTTTTGCGCGTTCAATAACCATTTCAGCAACTTGAACATGTCTTGCTGCTGGTTCATCGAATGTCGATGCAACAACTTCACCTTTAACTAGACGCTGCATTTCGGTCACTTCTTCGGGACGCTCATCAATCATTAATACAACTAACTCGCATTCAGGATGATTAACCGCTAAGCTTTGTGCAATATTTTGTAAAAGCATTGTTTTACCTGCTTTTGGTGGTGCAACAATCAAGCCACGTTGACCTTTACCAATTGGTGATGCTAAATCAAGAACTCTTGCGGTGATATCTTCGGTAGAACCGTTACCTCGTTCCATTCGTAAACGAGAATTTGGATGAAGTGGAGTTAAGTTTTCGAAAAGAATTTTATTGCGGGCATCTTCTGGTTTATCGTGATTTACTTCATTTACTTTTAATAAAGCAAAATATCGTTCACCTTCTTTTGGCGGACGGATTTTACCTGCAATGGTATCACCAGTCCTTAAATTAAATCGTCGAATCTGACTTGGTGATACATAAATATCATCAGGACCAGCTAAATAAGAGCTATCGGCTGAACGTAAAAAGCCAAATCCATCTTGCAAAATTTCCAGTACGCCATCACCAAAAATATCTTCACCACTTTTGGCATGTTGTTTTAAGATTGCAAAAATAATGTCTTGTTTTCTAAGTCGAGCAAGATTTTCAAGCCCCATCTTTTTTTCTCCAAGCGCTACAAGCTCGGAAACAGAAGTGTTTTTTAATTCAGTTAAATTCATAATGTTAAAAATTCTTGAGGATAAAATTGATATGTTTGCAATTTAATATTATTTTTGTATATTTGTTTAATTTGCTTATAAAAAGCTCTCTTACAACACTTAATTTCAATCGATTGCTAAGCTTTTGATGATAATTAAACATTTGAATATAGAATTTCACCACTTTACCAATAAAAACAATGAATTGCAGAAAGGGATACATGTAAGAGAAGCACAGATTACACTAAAATCATTAATTTGTCTACAATTAATTGAATATAACTATTATAAATTAATAAATCTAGTAAAATTAAAGACACAACAAAAGAGCAATGTAAAATTCATTACTCTATTAACCATATTATAAAAACATAAAGTAATTATTACAATTGAGGATCAATAAAATCTCTAAGTTGAGCTTTAGATAAAGCTCCTACTTGAGTGGCAGCTACTTGTCCGTTTTTGAAAATCAATAAAGTAGGAATACCTCGTATACCAAATTTAGGTGCTATATTGGGATTTTCTTCAATATTCAATTTGGCAATAACTATCTTATCGCTATATTCTTGAGCTATTTCTTCCAAAATCGGAGCAACCATTTTACAAGGCTTACACCATGAAGCCCAAAAATCAACGAGTACTGGTTTCGATGATTCATTAACTACTTTATCAAAAGTTGCTTCTGATAACTGAACGATATTATCACTCATTTTTGTCTCCTACATTTTTACTTTTTACCATAATAGATTACTTTGAATTTCTCTACTAGCAATTAGTATAATAGGATATAATTATTAGTGATGTCACTATATTTAGTGTGTTATAATCTGACAATTCTGATAATTATATTCACAACAATAATGATTCAATCATATCTTACCAAAACAACTTTTAGCCAATTTCCTCTTCATCCTTCAGTGTTAAAAGCACTTGAAAAAAAAGGATTTGTTTATTGCACACCAATTCAAGAAAAGACATTACCGCTAACCACTAACGGAATGGATATTGCTGGGCAAGGACAAACAGGAACAGGCAAAACCATGGCGTTTTTAGCATCAACATTTAATCACTTGTTGAATCATGAGCCTTTACCTGATCACAAAATAAATCAACCAAGAGCAATAATTATTGCCCCTACACGCGAATTAGTTGTACAAATATACCATGACGCTGAACGGCTATCTGAAGAAACAGGATTAAAATTAGGATTAGCTTTTGGTGGTGATGGCTATGATAAACAATTAAAAATGCTTTCCACAGGGGTCGATATTTTAATTGCCACAACAGGACGATTGATTGATTATGCAAAGCAAAATTATATTAATTTAGACGCAATTCAAGTTGTCGTATTAGACGAAGCCGATCGCATGTTTGATTTAGGATTTATCCGTGACATACGTTGGGTTTTCAAACATATGACACCACCACAAAAAAGATTAACCATGTTGTTTTCTGCAACATTAACACACAACGTGCGTGAATTAGCCTTTGAGCATATGAATAATCCTCAGTATATTGAAGTTGAACCAGAACAAAAAATTGGGCATCGCATTAAAGAAGAACTATTTTTCCCATCTAACGAAGATAAATTAGCACTTTTACAAACACTAATTGAGGAAGAATGGCCTGATCGTTGCATTGTGTTTGCTAATACCAAAGTAACTTGCGAAAAGATTTGGCGGCACCTTATCGCTGATGGTCATCGTGTTGGATTATTAACTGGTGATATTGCTCAGAAAAAACGTTTATCAATTTTAGAACAATTTACCCAAGGTCATCTTGATATTTTAGTTGCTACCGATGTCGCAGCCAGAGGATTACATATACCTAATGTTACTCACGTTTTTAATTATGATCTGCCTGATGATTGTGATGATTATCGTCATCGAATTGGAAGAACAGGGCGTGCAGGAGCTGGAGGTTACTCAATTTCATTAGCCTGTGAACGTTATTCACAAAATTTACCTGCTATTGAAAAAGCAATTGATCATGCTATTCCTGTTAGTCAATATGATCCTTCTGCGCTACTGGTTGATTTGCCTCATCCCAAACCATTTAGACGTCCACCACGTAGAAAACCATCAAATTGACTAAACTAAATAGTAGATAGAAAACATAAATAATATCAACCATAAAAAATTATCTAAAAATGTAATTATACTTCATCGTAAAGCATTTTTAGATAACTGTTATTATTATGGTGATATTATTATAAGTACTTTGATCAACATAGCCAGTCAAAATTATTCTTTATATGAGTCATTATCCATCTGGTTTAAAAAACATTGATATTCAAGTTCAATTTCTTTTTTAGTCTCCTTGGACAAAGTTGCAACATGAAAACGATGTAAAGAACTATATAAAACAAACAATATATTAATGGAAATGGCTTCTTTTTTTTGTTTTATTTTATAATATGCGTTCAAATAACCTACCTTTTGAAAGGTATCAACATCTTTAATTCCAACACTACACAATAACCTTTCTAACGACAAAGTCATATTTGGCAACTCTTTTATCCGCTTTGCTTTGATTTCGTTTTTTTCATATTGCTCTTTTTTAGTATACTTTATCACCATCTGTACCATAGAAAACAGTTTTTCATGATCCTTAAAAAGTTCATTACCTACCTTATAATAATCAAGCAATTTAGTAGACATGCCTGTCGTTATACTTAATGGCTGCATACCCAAATCAATAAAAAGTGAACGATAATCTGGATGCCCTCTTAAATAAAAGCTTTTTTGGGTAACCCAACCAAACATTATATCTTTACTATTAACACTAAATCCTCCAAAAAACGTTTTAATTGAAATATCTTCAACGTCAGAAAGCTCTGTTAAAATTCGATTTGCAAATGTTGAGCACATAATTAATTTCCATCTAAACTTTATTGAGTAACTGAAGTAACTTACTAGTTAATCTAAATTATAGTTATTTTATATTCAAACTATTTCTAAATTAATACATAAATATGCGATCTGCATTCCATATATAAACATAAAATACATTATTACTTGATAAATTATATTTTTGTGAAATTAAATTAATTTTTGTAAAGAGTTTTAGCAAAGAAAGACAAAGCTAAATAGTTAGAAAAAAAAGAAAATAGCTTTAACATTGTTATTCTGTCGTAATAATTATACAATCACGGGGTAATTAATTTTGGTACCTAAATTTTGCCTAATCGAATCAATATGATAAAAAACATCATTACTCTATTTTTTATATTTTATTCTTTTA
Organism: Gilliamella sp. Occ4-3; assembly: GCF_001690675.1. Lineage (NCBI taxonomy): Bacteria > Pseudomonadati > Pseudomonadota > Gammaproteobacteria > Orbales > Orbaceae > Gilliamella > Gilliamella sp. Occ4-3. The sequence goes on along the minus strand of NZ_LZHR01000041.1, from coordinate 130,588 downwards.
TCGCATCAGCCGATAAAGTGCCATTGATTGATTCGTTAATGCTTTGCAACTCTGATTTTTTTAGAGAAGTTTATAGCAATAAAAATGAACTAGAAAAATATACTAATATAAAAGTTTTTAATAAAAATCAAGCCAATATTGTTATTGAAAATCGCTCTGATATAACTAAAAACTACGTTTATTTCAAAACTCCTATGACTTATAAAAACCTAACAATCATTGGCTATTATGATAGTGCCATGGATCTTGGCAAAATGGGAAAATATTATTTCTGGGGATTTATAATCGATAATGATATTAATCAAATCAAAGATGCTTTGAATTTTGTAGATTGGAAAAATATGGAAGATAACCTACTGTATATCGCAAATCCAAAGATTCGTAATATTAATGACGATCTCCAAACTTGGCATAAAAATACCGGAACTGTTGTCGGTGTTAAAACCATTCCAGCTCCAGATACCACCGAAAAACTGCTATTACTCGAAAAAAGCCCAAATATGAACCTTCTTATTTGTTCGATTCAAGGTATTGTGACTTCTGAGCTACTCAAACAAGAACGACCTGACATTCAGTAATTTAAACTAAATCGCAGATTCATCCATTTCGCCAGTTCGAATACGAATGACTTGTTCAACGTTATAAACAAAAATTTTGCCATCACCAATTTTACCGGTTTGTGCTGTCTTCATAATAGTCTCAATACACATTTCTAAAATATCATCAGACACAATAAGTTCAATTTTCACCTTCGGCAGAAAATCAACCATATATTCCGCACCGCGATAAAGTTCAGTATGCCCCTTTTGACGACCAAAACCTTTAACTTCAGTAACTGTCATACCTGTAATACCTTGATCAGCAAGTGCCTCTCGAATATCATCTAATTTAAATGGTTTAATAATAGCTTCAATCTTTTTCATATTTAATTTACCTTTAATTCAAGATCACCAATTTTTAAATCCGAAAGCAGAAGTAATAGGATAACGGCGACCTTTGCCAAAGTTACGAGCTGTTATTTTCGGACCGACCGCTGATTGGCGACGTTTATACTCATTTATATCAACCAATTTAATAACACGCCTTACAGTTGCTTCATCATAACCTTGCGCAATAAGTTGTTCAACGGAAAGATCTAGTTCGACATAACCTTTCAAAATTCCATCTAAAATATCATAAGGCGGTAAACTGTCTTCATCTTTTTGATCTGGAGCCAACTCTGCTGATGGAGGGCGAGTGATCACTCTTTCAGGAATAACATAAGAACGAGTATTCCGATATTTTGACAATGCAAAAACCATGGTTTTAGGCACATCTTTCAGAACATCAAACCCACCAGCCATATCGCCATAAAGAGTTGCATAACCTACCGACATTTCACTTTTATTACCCGTTGTCAGCACCAGCCTGCGCCGTTTATTTGATAGTGCCATTAAAACAACACCACGACAACGTGCTTGAAGATTTTCTTCAGTAGTATCTTTTGGCGTACCAACAAACATTGGACTTAACGATGCCATAAACGCATCAAACATTGGCTCAATCGAAATAATATCAAATTCAACCCCTAATATTTCAGCTTCTTCTTTGGCATCAGCAATACTAATATCAGCAGTATAACGAAATGGCATCATCACTGCCTGAACTTTATCTTTCCCTAGCGCATCAACTGCAATAGCAAGGGTTAAAGCTGAATCAATCCCTCCAGAAAGCCCTAATACTGCACCTTGAAAGCCATTTTTAGTAACATAATCGCGAGTCGCAAGTACCAATGCATCATAAACTGAAGCTAATTGATCATTTTCATTATTATCAATTATCGCCTGATAATTTACACCATATTCAAAAGAAGAAATTTGCTCCTCAAATGATTTTAGCTGACAAACAATTTCACCAAGCTCATTACAAACAAATGATCCGCCATCAAACACCAGCTCGTCTTGACCACCCACTTGATTAACATAAATGAAAGGTAAACCTGTTCGTTTAACATGCTGTTTAACTAACTCTCGACGATTTTTCTGCTTGTCGCAGTCATAAGGCGAAGCGTTAATAGCCACAACAAAATCAGCCTGAGCCTTATGGATATTATCAACTGGTTCAAATTGCCAAAGATCTTCACAAATTAGTAAACCAATCCTTTTACCTTTAAAATCAACTACGCAAGTTTGATTGTCAGCCGTAAAGTAACGCTTTTCATCAAATACATCATAATTAGGTAATCGCTGTTTATGATAGCGAGCTAACAATTCGCCATCATGAAAAAATGAAAGAGCATTATAAATATTTTGATCTTGCCAATGTGGATGTCCAACAATAACTGCACAGTGCCGACTCACTTGTTGAATCAACGATAATGCTTTTTGGCAACGAGCTTTAAAATCAGAACGAAAAATTAAATCTTCAGGTGGATAACCGCATAAAGCAAGTTCTGAAAAAATAATGAGATCATCGGAGGAGTGGCTATTTATCAATTCAATAATCTGCTGAACGTTCCCTTCAATGTCGCCTACACACCAATTTTTTTGTGCTAAAACAATAGATAAAGACATATAAAATTTAATATCACAAATCAAAATTATCAATAAGTTTAAATGATTCTAAGTTGCACTGCCACTTTTTTATCGCTAACATGCAACAATAAATCCACTTTGACTTGTCTGGAAATTAATATGCAAAAAACATTAAATGTAGCACTAGCTAAACGCAGTTATCCAATCACAATTGGTGAAAATCTACTAAGTGAATTTCAACATTTTAAACTCCAAGCAGGACAACGCGTACTCATTGCGACCAATGAAACCATAGCCCCACTTTATTTACAAACACTAATTGATATGCTTGAAAAGCATGGTGTAAAAACCGATTCAGTTGTTGTTCCTGATGGTGAAAAATATAAGACCATGGAAACATGGAATAGCATTTTGACAACGTTACTGGCAAACAATCATACTCGCAGTAGTATACTTATAGCACTAGGTGGAGGTGTGATTGGTGACATTGCAGGATTTGCCGCTTCAGCTTATCAACGTGGAATTAAGTTTATTCAAGTGCCGACAACGCTATTATCACAGGTTGATTCCTCGGTAGGAGGTAAAACAGCGATTAATCACCCACTGGGTAAAAATATGATTGGCGCATTTTATCAACCACAGTCGGTTGTGATTGATCTCAGTTGTTTAAAAACATTACCACAAAGAGAGCTTTCGGCTGGACTTGCCGAAGTTATAAAATACGGCATTATTTTAGATGCTAAATTTTTTGATTGGCTTGAAGAACACATCAACGATTTACTAAACCTAGATGTTAATGCATTAAGCTACTGTATTTACCATTGCTGTGAACTCAAAGCACAAGTGGTTGCTGCTGACGAAACAGAACAAAACATGCGAGCAATCTTAAATCTTGGTCACACTTATGGGCATGCCATAGAAGCAGAACTAGGCTATGGAAATTGGCTACATGGCGAAGCTGTCAGTGTTGGTATGCTAATGGCTGCACAAACAGCCAAACTACTTGGTAAATTGGATCAAACTGATATTGAACGAATTAAGAACTTATTAATTCGCGCTAAACTACCTGTTAACAGACCCAAAAAAATGTCAATTGAATCTTATCTGCCACATATGTTACGAGACAAAAAAGTATTATCTGGGCAATTAAGGCTTGTTATACCAACAAAAATTGGTCATGCTGAAGTGATAGATGGCATTGATAAAGACATGGTAATTCAATCTATACAACTAACTTAATCTATAATTGATAACCAATAGTTGCATCATTTACATATAGAAATTAAGTGTCTGGTTAAAGTCGGAAAGTCCATTGAAGTTAAATTAAGGCGACAAGCTAAACGCTATAACAAAACCTATCTGGGTAAATGCTATAGTTGATGCCAAACGTTTACCTTTATCTTTGCTTAAAAACGAAACCAAACAAAAAATGCGAGAGTATTTATTTGTCGGTCAGTATTGATGATTTTTCACATGAACTTTTATGCAGGCATTTACCCCAATAAATCCCGATTTAATTCAGCACTATTTATATAAACAATGTGTTAACCCAATATCCTTTATCATTGAATGTATTTATTCCAAGAATGGACATGAATATCAAGGCACTGGTGAGGAGCTATTTGTTAAAACGTGTAACAACCATCGTATCCATCGAGAATTCACGAAACTAGCCTGTCCACAAACGAATGGGAAAGCTCAAAAGAGTGATACGAACTTTAATGGAAATGTAGAATAATCAGAAAATATTTAGCCATTAAAAAGATAGAAAACACAATATTAAACGATTTATTAGCTATTATAATACAATTAAACCCCATAAAGCGATTTCGAAAAAAACGCCTTATAAGTTTTTAGAGGATTATTTTAACCATAAAGTGTAAATAACCCTGTATTTTCCTACAAAAGCGTTGTTATTTTTATTTTCCAGCGTAATTATAATAATATTTTTATAAATTTTTATTGGAAAACCAATCCTATTCTAGTTTAAGAATAGTTTTTTGCGATTAAACTATTGTCAAAAACTTTCAGGAAAACCTACGTTTAAATCAAAAATCATGATGAAAAATGACAAGAAAATAGATAAATCCATAAAATAATAGTCAATAATAACGACAAAAATACCGCCGCCGAGCCATAATCCTTTGCTCGGCCAGATAAATCATGCCTTTCAGAGCCAATACGATCAACTACACACTCAATTGCACTATTTATTAACTCAGTAATCATCACCACTCCAATTGAACCAAGTAGCAAAATACGTTCATAAATAGAGAAATCAATTAGCATTACAACAATATAAGCCACAACTAATAGAATTAACTCTTGGCGAAATGCAGCTTCATGTTTGATCGCCGATTTTAAGCCTTTTAAAGAATATTTTGTTGCTTTAAGGATACGTAGTAAGCCTGTCGATTTTTTCATTACAATATTCCAAATTTAAAATTACCTTACGTAGCCATAGTTCATCAAGCGTTGATATCTTCTTTCTAGTAATACAGATAAATCCATACTTTCAAGTTCATCAAGATCACTAAGTAACTGTGTTTTGAGTGAATTAGATACAACAGCATAATCACGGTGGGCACCGCCCAGTGGCTCAGGTATAATCGAATCAATAAGATTCAATTTTAGTAATTTATCTGCAGTCATATTCATAGCTTCAGCTGCAACTGGTGCTTTATCAGCACTTTTCCATAAAATCGAAGCACAACCTTCTGGCGATATAACAGAGTAAGTACTATATTGAAGCATATTAACTTTATCGGCAACCCCAATAGCAAGAGCGCCCCCAGAGCCTCCCTCTCCAATTACTGTACAAATAGTTGGTACTTTAAGACGTGACATTTCTCTTAAATTACGAGCAATAGCTTCTGCTTGCCCTCGCTCTTCGGCACCAATACCGGGATAAGCACCTGGAGTATCAATAAAAGTGATAATCGGTAATTTAAAACGCTCCGCTAATTGCATTAATCGTAAAGCTTTACGATACCCTTCTGGAGCGGGCATACCAAAGTTCCGGTAAATTTTCTGTTTTGTTTCTCGACCTTTTTGATGCCCAATAACCACCACAGATCTTCCATCAATACGAGCTATTCCACCAACAATTGCTTTGTCATCGGCATAAGCCCTATCACCAGCTAATTCATCAAAATCAGTAAAAATTTCTTTCAGATAATCCAATGTATAAGGACGATTTGGATGTCTAGCTAGTTGCGCAATTTCCCAGGGAGTTAAATTAGCAAATATTTTTTTTGTTAATTCACGACTTTTTTTATGTAATTGCTTAATCTCTTTATCTAAATTAATATCTAATTCAACTTGTTGCGAATCAATATTCTTTAAGGAATTAATTTTTGCTTCTAATTCCGCTATCGGCTTTTCAAATTCCAAAAAATTGTTCATAACGCTTGTAATTGCCTCTTAATTTATTTGGTATTTTAAAAAAATACACATCTAATACAGTATACTGGCTAATTTTTAAAATAAAATTAATCCAATTCTACTATGTAATACTCATTGAAGTCACCTAAATTTATATTATTAGACTTCAACTATTCAAAATGTTATACCACTTACATTTAATTAAAGTAACATTATTTAATAAATTTAATTAATCAACCAGACTACTATTAATAAGTTTGTTTTCTTATTCAAACTCAAATTCAATACGATCTATGCCAATAAGTGTCTTTAATTCAATAATCAGAGCGTCCTCTGGAATAACCCTCCATGTCGTACCGAATTGAATCCTAACAACCGAATCATCCCGGTGATAATATAAGCTAACAGGCACACTACCATGACGATAAGGTTCTAAAAGTTGTTGTAAACGTTGCAATATTGCTTGATTTGCTTCGCTTTCAGTTAATGTAATAGACAATCCTTTTACATATTTAGTACGGGCATCTTTTAGATCAACAATATCTCGCACTGACATTTTAAAACCACCATTAAAATCATCATTACTAACTTGGCCTGTAACAATTAAGATCTTATCTTTTACGAGTAAATGTCCAAAATTTTCCAAAGATTCCGCAAAAAGCATACCATCAATACGACCTGAACGATCATCTAAAGTAAACAAGCCAATTTTTTTACCTTTTTTAGTAATTCGAGTCCTAGCATCAGTAACAATACCAGCAAAAGTAACTGTTTTTCCCCAGCCTGTCGGAGATGCTTCACTAATTCGCAATCCACCAGTATAACGATTTAATTCTTTTAAATATTGCGTTACAGGATGCCCTGTTAAATAAAGCCCTAAAGCTTCACGTTCTCCATCAAGCAAAACTTGATCGGGTAATTCAGGTACCGCAGCATAAGCATGCTCAACTTGTTCAGGTTCTTCCGCTAAGACTCCAAACATATCTTCTTGACCAATATCTTGAGCTTTTGCATATTGATCCGCTGCCTGCATTGCATCATTAATACTATGCAAAATAGCTGCTCTGTGAGGGCCTAATTTATCAAATGCCCCTGCCATAGTAAGTTTTTCAAGTACACGGCGGTTGATCTTTTTCATATCTGTTCGAGCACAAAGTTCGAATATATTTTTAAAATATCCACCACTATTACGTGCTTCAACAATTGCCTCAATAGGACCTTCACCGACACCCTTTATAGCCCCAATCCCATAAACAATCTCACCTTTATCATTCACATGAAAATGATAAAGACCACTATTAATATCTGGTGGATTAACCTTTAATCCCATCCGTAAGCATTCATCAACCAAACCGACAATTTTATCAGTATTATCCATATCGGCAGTCATAACTGCAGCCATAAATTCTGCTGGATAGTGAGTTTTTAACCATAATGTTTGATAAGAAACAAGCGCATAAGCTGCTGAATGAGATTTATTAAAACCATAACCGGCAAATTTTTCCACTAAATCAAAAATGCGCATGGAAAGCTCACCATCGATACCTTGCTTTTCGGCACCTTCTTTAAAAACAGAGCGTTGCTTTGCCATTTCCTCAGGTTTTTTCTTCCCCATAGCTCGACGTAATAAATCCGCACCACCTAATGTATAACCCGACAAAGTCTGAGCAATTTGCATAACTTGTTCTTGGTACAAAATAATACCGTATGTTGGTTCTAAGATAGGTTTTAATGATTCATGTTGATATTTAATATCAGGATAGGACACTTCTTCTCTGCCATGTTTACGGTCAATAAAGTTGTCTACCATACCTGATTGTAACGGACCTGGTCTAAATAAGGCAACTAAAGCGATCATATCCTCAAAACAGTCAGGTTTTAATCGCCTTATTAAGTCTTTCATACCTCGAGATTCAAGTTGGAACACAGCTGTTGTTTCGGCTTTCAATAACAAATCAAATGACGCCTGATCATCGAGAGGAATTCGAGTAATATCGATAGGCTTATTTCCTTCTCTTAACTGACGTTCATTAATCATTTTGATTGCCCAATCAATAATGGTTAATGTCCTTAGTCCTAAAAAGTCAAATTTAACAAGGCCTGCATATTCAACATCATTTTTATCAAACTGGGTTACTGGGTGATTTCCTTCTGGATCACAATAAATTGGCGAAAAATCTGTAATCTTAGTTGGTGAAATTACAACGCCCCCAGCATGCTTACCTGCATTTCTAGTTACACCTTCTAATTGACGTGCGATATCAATTAATGATTTAATTTCTTCATTATTATCGTATAACTCCTGAAGTTGAGGCTCAACTTCAAAAGCTTTAACCAATGTCATTCCCGGATCTAAGGGAATTAATTTGGAAATCCGATCAACAAAGCCATAAGGATGTCCAAGTACTCGGCCAACATCCCTGATTACTGCTTTAGCCGCCATAGTTCCAAAAGTAATAATCTGAGAGACTGCATCACGACCATACATATCAGCAACATGATCAATTACTAGATCTCGCTTTTCCATACAAAAGTCAACATCAAAATCAGGCATTGAAACACGTTCTGGATTCAAAAATCGTTCAAAAAGTAAGTCAAACGCCAGTGGGTCTAAATCGGTAATTTTTAAAGCATACGCAACTAGTGAACCCGCACCTGAACCACGCCCAGGTCCGACGGGAATATCATTATCTTTCGACCATTGAATAAATTCCATAACGATTAGAAAGTATCCAGGAAAACCCATTTGATTAATAACTGTTAATTCTGTTTCTAAACGCTCATCATATTCAGGTCTTCTTTGTTTTCTAACTTCTGGATCGGGAAATAAAAACTCAAGTCTTTCTTCTAAACCTTCACGCGATTTATGCACTAAGAAATCTTCGGTCGACATATCACCAGTAGGAAATTTAGGTAAAAAATATTCACCTAACCGAATGGTTACATTACAGCGCTTTGCTATTTCAACACTATTTTCAAGCGCTTCTGGTATGTCAGAGAATAGTTCACACATTTCCTGTTCAGATCGTAAATACTGCTCTGCTGAGTAATTTTTAGGTCGAGAGGGATCTTCAAGTGTATTTCCATCATGAATAGCAACACGAATTTCGTGAGCCTCAAAATCTGAAGATTTTAAAAAGCGAACATCATTAGAAGCAACCACGGGTAATTGATACTGTTCAGCTAATCTTACTGCACTATGAATAAATAGCTCTTCATTGATTCGTTTAGTCCGTACTAACTCAAAATAAAAATGCTCATTAAAATTTTCAAGGTAAAAATTAATAGCATGCTCAATAATACTTTGATTATTGCGAACGATACCGATACCAATATCACTTTCACGTCCAGCTAATACAATTAACCCTTCTCGATGCTCAATTAACCACTCATTATCAACAACAGGCAAATCTCCAATGTATCCTCGCTGATAAGCTTTAGAAATTAATAAAGTAAGATTTTGATATCCCCGATTATTAGCAGCTAACAGAGTTAAACGATAAATATCATCAGGCAATTGAGAACTTCTAATAGCGAGATCTGCACCAATGATAGGTTTAATACCTTTTGACATTGCTGAGCCGTAAAACTTAACCAGTCCACAAAGATTAGTAAAATCAGTGATCGCAAATGCAGGCATCTGCAACTTGCTCATTTCATTTACTAATGCACCTACCTTAGCAATTCCATCAATCATAGAGAAATCACTATGTAAATGAAGATGAATAAATTTTGGTTCTGCCATAATTACCAGAAATGAAGGATAAAATTAGCTTTGAATTATAACACAAGCAAGAAGAATATTCTTATTCTCTTTACCTACATGAACTTACAACAAAATGTAAAAGAAATAAAAATTCTTGATGTAAAAAACCAACCAGAGTACATTTAAAGTTAGCACAATTAATCTAAAAAAGTGCAAAACTATTTACGACGTAGTCCCTCTGTAGTTGCTACTTTTATAACGATTTTCATCAACTCTTCATCACTGGTATTAGCTAAGCCAAATTCAGCCAGCATGGTTGATAAACCGACAGATTCGCAGAATTATATACAGTTTCAATCATATCTGGATCACTATCGATTAACATTAACATTGCAAAAGTACCTATCGCTACTTTTTTCCATACCAATAATCATGTGTTGCTTCTGATACAGTAAAGCCATCATGAATAGCAGGCATCTGCCGAATTTAAAGCTCCTAAAATATAAGAATAAAATTTGAACATACACTAAACATATCGTCTTCAATCAAGGAAAAAGAATATTTGTTAGTATGAATATAAAATAAGCTTTAACATTCAATTGACCAAATAAGATGTTGGAAAGATGGGGAATACGCTACATTTTTACTTAATAAAAATGGACTATTATTGACAACACATTAACAAGAGATGAATAAATTCCCACCACTTTTTGTGATGGGAGAATAATTAAAAATTATATTTTTTTAAATAGTACCGAACCATTGGTTCCGCCAAAACCAAAAGAGTTACAAAGTGCATATTCTAAATTTTTAACCTGACGCGCTGTATGAGGAACATAATCAAGATCACACCCCTCATCAGGATTATCAAGATTAATTGTCGGCGGAACAGCTTGATCACGTAATGCTAGGACAGTGAAAATTGACTCAACTGCACCAGCTGCACCCAATAAATGCCCTATCATAGATTTAGTTGAACTCACCATCACTTTGCTAGCATTTTCTTTAAAAATACTTTTTACCGCTTGGGTTTCAGCCTTATCACCAGCGGGGGTCGATGTACCATGAGCATTAATATAACCAACCTGATCTGGAGCAATACCTGCATCACGAAGTGCACATTTCATTGCTAAGGCCGCACCACTACCATCGGCTGGAGGCGAAGTCATATGATAAGCATCACCACTCATACCAAATCCAACTAGTTCAGCATAAATCTTAGCTCCGCGTTTTTTGGCGTGTTCATATTCTTCTAAGAACATGATTCCTGCACCATCACCCAACACAAAACCATCACGGTCTTTATCCCAAGGACGGCTTGCTGCTTTAGGATTGTCGTTATTAGTTGATAAAGCACGAGCTGCACCAAAACCACCAATACCCAATGGAGTACTCGCTTTTTCGCCACCACCCGCTAACATAGCATCTGCATCACCATAAGCAATCATGCGTGCAGCATGACCAATATTATGAACACCTGAAGAACAAGCTGTTGCAATAGTAATACTCGGTCCTTTTAATCCATAAATAATAGATAAGTGTCCCGCAATCATATTAACAATTGTTGATGGTACAAAAAACGGGCTAATTTTGCGTGGTCCACCATTTACTAATGCACTGTGGTTTTCTTCAATCAACCCAAGCCCACCAATACCTGAACCTATAGCACAACCGATTCGTTCTGCATTTTCATTCGTGATTTCAATGCCTGCATCTTGCATTGCCTGCATACCTGCAGCAATGCCATATTGGATAAAATAATCCATTTTACGTGCATCTTTGCGTGAAATATTATAATCTTCGCCATTAAAGTTTTTAACCATCGCTGCGAAGCGCGTTGCGAAAGGGGCTGTATCAAAGTGCTCTATGAGTTCAACACCACTTTGCCCAGCTAACAAAGCTTGCCAAGTGGATTCAACTGTATTACCTACAGGAGATATCATGCCCATTCCAGTAACAACAACTCTGCGTTTAGACACATTGCCCTCCAGGAAAGGATTGAAATGAAATTTGAATCATTGAAAATTTTTATTTTGAGTTTTCTAAAGATTTATACCGACTTGTTTTTAAGTTAATAATTAAAGATATAAATACAAACTAGGCGATCATTTGACCGCCTATCATAAAAACTCTACTAACCTTATTGATTTGCAGTAATATAATCAATTGCAGATTGAACAGTTGTAATTTTTTCAGCTTCTTCGTCAGGAATTTCAGTATCAAATTCTTCCTCTAAAGCCATAACTAATTCAACTGTATCAAGAGAGTCAGCGCCAAGATCTTCAATGAAAGAAGATTCGTTTTTAACTTCTTCCTCTTTTACACCAAGTTGCTCAACAATAATTTTCTTAACTCGCTCTTCAATAGTGCTCATACTCTTTTTTTTCCTATAAAAATCGCCGAAAGTGGCGGTGAATGTAAGTTTATAAAATGTTGAAAAAGATGCCAATCATTTTCCAACCCAATTGCTTAGTTTTTGTTCAAACCGTTAAAATAATGGCTCATTTTACACTATTCTAACCAATTACACCATATACATGCCGCCATTGACATGTAAAGTTTCACCAGTAATATAAGATGCTTCATCTGATACTAAAAATGCTACTGCATTAGCTATTTCTGCTGGTTCACCTAATCGTCCAGTAGGAACTTGTGCTAATGTTAAAGATTTTTGTTCATCTGTTAATGCATCAGTCATATCAGTTGCAATAAAACCAGGTGCAACCACGTTAACAGTAATACCTCGTGATGCAACTTCACGTGCTAATGATTTACTAAAACCAATTAACCCAGCTTTAGCTGCAGCATAGTTAGCTTGGCCAGCATTTCCCATTGTGCCTACTACTGAGCCAATGGTTACAATTCTTCCATAGCGTTTTTTCATCATTGTGCGCAATAATGCTTTAGATAAGCGAAAAACAGATGTTAAATTTGTATTCAAAATATCTTGCCATTCGTCTTCTTTCATTCGCATTAATAAATTATCACGAGTAATACCTGCGTTATTAACCAAAATATCAATATCACCAAATTCAGTCTTAATTGCACTAATAACCGACTCAATTGATGTTTCATCTGTCACATTTAAAGCAAGACCTTTACCATTTGATCCTAAGTAATGGCTAATAGCTTCAGCACCTTTTTCTGTTGTTGCCGTACCAATAACAGTTGCGCCACAAGCAACTAACTTTTCTGCAATTGCTTTACCAATTCCACGACTTGCTCCCGTAACTAAAGCAATTTTTCCTGATAGGTTCATAACCACCTCTTTTACCATTTTACTTTGTGTTTTCTAATGCCGTTTCTAATGATACTTTATCATTAACCACAAGACCAGAAAGTGTATCAACAATACGTTTAGTTAATCCCGTTAATACTTTCCCAGGACCCATTTCAACTAAAATTTTTACATCTTGTTTTGCCATATATTCAACAGTTTCAGTCCAACGTACAGGGCTATAAAGCTGAGCAATTAATGCAGTTTTGATTTTTTCTGCAGATGTTTCAACTTTAACATCGACATTATTGATAACAGCAAACTTTGGTGTGTTAAATTCAATATCGTTTAATGTAGTCGCTAATTTGTCAGCTGCTGGCTTCATTAATGCACAATGTGATGGCACGCTAACAGCAAGCGGTAATGCACGCTTAGCACCCGCATCTTTACATAGTGAGCCTGCACGTTCAACAGCTTCTTTATTACCAGCAATAACTACTTGACCAGGCGAATTAAAATTCACTGGCGCAACAATCTGCCCTTGAGCCGCTTGCTCACATGCTTTGCTAATTGATTCGTTATCTAATCCAATAATAGCATACATTGCACCTGTGCCGCTTGGCACGGCTTCTTGCATTAATTTTCCGCGTAATTCGACTAATTTAATCGCATCTTTAAACTCAATCACGCCTGCACAAACTAAAGCAGAATATTCGCCTAAACTATGACCAGCCATAAAATCAGGTTGAGTGCCATTAACACTTTGCCAGATTCTAAATATTGCAACAGATGAAGCAAGTAGTGCTGGTTGTGTTTGCCATGTTTTATTTAGTTCTTCAACTGGGCCTTTTTGTACTAAATCCCACAAATCATAACCTAACACATCAGAAGCTTCATCAAATGTTGATTTGACAATCGGAAAATTATCAGCAAGATCTTTTAACATACCGACAGCTTGAGAGCCTTGTCCTGGAAATACCATTGCAAATTTGGTCATTATTAAATCCTTGATCATTAAAAATACTTCATAAACTAAAATCTAATTAGTGCAGATCCCCAAACAAATCCGCCACCAAAGGCTTCTAATAAAATTAGGTGACCTCGTTGAATTCGTCCATCTCTTACACCAGTATCTAAAGCACAAGGCACAGAAGCAGCAGAAGTATTGCCCTGCTTATCTAATGTGACAATAACTTTATTCATATCCATATCTAAGCGTTTTGCGGTTGCAGAAATAATTCTTAAATTAGCTTGATGCGGAACTAACCAATCTAAATCTGCTTTATTGAGCGTGTTCTCAGTTAAAAGCTCGTCAACCAAATTTGACAGTTCTTTAACTGCCACTTTAAACACTTCATTGCCATGCATTGTCATATAAACAGGATCATTCATATTACGGCGATCAACATATGGATATTTTAATAAATCACCATAACGACCATCAGCATGAAGATGCGAAGCAATAATACCTGGTTCTTCTGATGCGCCGACAACAACCGCTCCTGCACCATCCCCAAAAATGATAATGGTGCCTCGATCATTTGGATCAACACCACGGGTTAACATGTCAGAACCAACAACTAAAGCATATTTAATTGCACCACTTTTAACATATTTGTCAGCAATATCAAGCGCATAAATAAACCCAGAACAAGCAGCTGACACGTCAAAAGCAACGACATCACCAATACCTAATTTAGCTTGTAATTCTGTTGCAGAACTTGGAAATGCATTGCCCGAAGTTGCTGTTGCAACAATAATCATACCGATTTCTTCTTTATCGATATTGGCCATTTCAATTGCATTTATAGCAGCTTCATAAGCCATGCTCGTTACTGTTTCATCTGGCTCTGCGATACGTCTTTCTTTAATACCAGTACGCGTTGTGATCCATTCATCACTGGTATCAACCATTTTTTCAAGATCTGCATTAGTTCTTATCTGTTTTGGAAGATAACTCCCAGTTCCTAATATCTTTGTATACATCTAATTATTCGCTCTTGGGTAGTGCGGAAGAAAGGCTCGTTGCAATCTTCTCAGGTATATTTGTTTGTATAGCCAAAATAGCTTGTTCTATTGCTGCATAAAATGATTTTTGATTGGCACTACCGTGACTTTTAATCACAATACTTCGAAGTCCAAGCAAGCAAGCACCATTATATCGTCCGGGATCTAAATAACCAAAATTTTTTGCAATTTTCCTTTGTAGCCATTTACTCAATAATTTCAATAATAGTGAATGATGACCTAACGATAATTTAAAAGAAGACATAAAAATTTTTATTAAACCTTCTACTGTTTTTAACGTTACATTACCCACAAAACCATCACAAACAAGTACATCGGTTTTACCCGTTAAAAGTTCGTTACCTTCTAAATAACCGATATAATTAATTTTGTTATTTGATTTCAAAATAGCAGAAGCCGCACGAATTTTATCCAAACCTTTAATGTCTTCTTCACCAATATTAAGTAATGCAACACGAGGATATTCAATATTAAGCACTGTTTTAGCTAAAATTTCACCCATTATCGCAAACTGAACTAACATATCACTATCACACTCAGCATTAGCTCCTAAATCCAATACTACTGTATTTTGATTGTTTAATGCTGGAACTATAGCAACGAGTGCAGGACGATCTATACCCGTCAATGAATGCAAAAGTAGTTTTGACAGCCCCATTAACGCACCAGTATTACCAGCACTTACACATGCTTGAGCTTTATTATCTTTAACTAGTTCAAGCGCAATTCTCATAGAAGATCCTTGACTATGACGAATTGCATAAGAAGGTTTCATATCATTAGCTATTACTGATGTCGATTCTATCAACATTAATCGACCTTCTTGTTGGTATTGAGTAATTAACTTTGCTTTTTCTTTAGGCAAAAAAAGATTGATTTCTGTTAGACACCCTACCAGAAAAATTGAAAGAGTTGGATAATTATTTAGTGCTTGTATTGCAGCAGGAACAACAATACGAGGACCGAAGTCCCCGCTCATAGCATCTAACGCAATGGTTAGATTATCCAAAATGTCACCTGAGGATTTCTAATTACTAAATAATTATTTAGAAATCACTTTACGACCACGATAATAACCATCAGCGGTTACGTGATGACGCAAATGTGTTTTACCTGATTCATCAACTGAGATATTAGCAACAGTTAATGCATCATGAGAACGACGCATACCACGTTTTGCACGAGTTTTACGATTCTGTTGAACAGCCATGGATTTACCCCTTATTCTTTAAACTAACTAAAATTGCAAATGGATTTGTTTTTTCATTCTCAGTAGGAATTTCACCAAATACCATATCTGCCTCTGACACTTCGCAGTGTTTACTATCATGTACCGGCGCAATTGGTAACGAGAGAATAATTTCGTCCTCAAGTAACGCTAATATATCTACTTCACCAAACTCGTTCATCAAAACGGGTTCATAATGTTCCGGTAGCGTCTCTGCTTGAGCATCGCTCTTAACAGGACTAAATTTATTCGTCACATGAACTTCAGTGACAAAAGGTTTAAAACAACGTTGACAAGTTTGTTCTAACGTTAATTTTGCATCAATATTGATAATGCAGAGTTTTTGTTCATCATAATAAAAAGACAAACTACACTCAATATCACTTTTTGGGCTATCAACCCTATTTACCGCTTGAAGTGGATAATATCCAATATAATCAAGTCGTTTTTGTGCCGATTTAATCGGGTCAATAGTAAATGGTAATTTATTTTGCATAAGATATGCATACTACCTTAAAAAATTTTTTTAGTGTAGTTAAAAACCACACAATGCCATAAGGCGCGCATATTACCTTTAAATCAAGGTTTCGTCAATGGGATCACACAATATAATTTGTTTGAGTTATTGATTATTACTTTAATATTCATTTTGTTAATGATTATTTTTTTCTTGTAAAGTTTTTTCAGAAAACACCCATATTTCAGTATAAAAGTAGTTATTTTGGTCTTTTCATTTATTATGATAATCGACACAAACTATCTTTCATAATCGCTCGAAAATCATCAAAAGTTCTGCTATCTAATAAACGTTTGGTAGACTTTTCTTTGACAAAATTTACAAACAAATTATATATTCGCATAGCATCTTCATATTCATCTTTGCTAATTGCTAATAAAAAAATAACATGTGCAACTTCATTTTTATCCCAAACAATACCTTGTGGTGCTAAAATAGTCGTAACTACAGTTTTTCTTGCCAACAATCCAACTGAATGAGGAATAGCAATATTTTCACCTAATAATGTAGAGACTATTTTTTCACGCTCAACAACTGATGGATAAAAATCGCTACCAACATATCCTGATTGTTCAAGCCTTACACAAATACTTTTAAAAATCTCTTTTTGTGTCACTGGTTTATCAATAATAATAAAAAACTTTTCATCAAAAAAACGTTCAATAATATAAGGCATTTTTCTATCAACCATTGCCAATCGCCCTAATTGTTCAAGCTGATAAGCTGTCGGAAATGGTGCTATTTTGACAATTTGTTTGTCTTTTTCGGTTAAGCGAACAGTTGATACAACAAAATCCTCTTCTATCTGTGTTAATTGCTCATACTCTCGATAGGAAAGTGTACGGTTAATTTGGATATGTGGAAAATCTCTCTTAATTTTTGATTCAACCATACGCAAAGTTGAGTTACTGAGCTCACTAACTAATAGAATTTGTGCAAATCTTTCATGCCCTGCACTATAATTTCGCTCCAATGCAACACCAATATGTAAGGCTAAATAACTGATTTCATCCTCTGTCATTTTTGATTCAGTGTACTTTTCTGTATTAGTTAATGCAGAAAGCGTAATATCATAAGCAAATGGATAATATTGTTTAATTTCATGCAATAAAGGATTGGTTGTTCTTATTTGATATTTTATCCTAGATAACATTGATGACGTATGAATCAGCATATCTTGGCGTAATTTAGTATCATCCCATAAATTATAGTGATATGTATCATTAATATAAGATAATATATGCTCAACTAACGCCAAACTTTTTGCTTGATTTGGGGATTCTGTTATTATTCGAGAAATAATTTGTACACACAGATAATTAAATTCCGCATCACAAAGTACACTGCCTAAAAAATATGAAAACTCTTCTGAAATTTCACGTGCAGCACTAATAACTGTTGTATTAATTTGATCAACTTGATATTCAAACAGCTCATAACCTTGAGTAATACGAGTGATAGATACAGCGCAACTGTAAAGCAAATATCCCTGTCCTTCAGCATTTAACTTTAGTTCAAAACGTTCAAGTTGGTTTTGTAAAATCTTTTCAAGATAATCTAAATCAATATCATTTAATATCGTCTGACGAAGCCTGTTTACGTTTATAGTATCTTCTGCCATATGACGTTGCCACAATATATCAGTTAAACACGCTCGAATTGATGACTCCTCGCCAACTAAGTACATCCCATAATAAGGGCGATTTTCAAGAGATAAATTGTACTTATCTAAATATTGTTTAACCTCGATAACATCATTTTGTAAAGTACTGCGACTTAAAAACCACTCATCAGCGATATCATCCAATTTCACAGAATTGGACTGTGTTAAAAAAGCAATCAATAAAGCCGAAATCCTTTCTTTACTAGTTCTTGGCACTTGCTCAAGTGCTTGAGTAATAGGCAATTGAGCATAACTGACAGGATCGGTTACTACAAGTTGATATCCTACATTTTTAGTATAATCAACCTGAGCACCATAACTACGTAGAACATCGTTAAGTGCTGAAACATCAGTACGAATTGTGCGAGTAGATACTGAAAAGCGATTAGCTAACTCTTGCTGAGGTAGTATCTCCTTTTTTATAGTATCAAATAAATACGCTAATCGCTGATAAGAGAAAAGCACTTTAGATGACATCATTTATCCTACTAGTTTTTGTGTGATAGCTAAAAGTTGTTTGACATCATTGGTTCGCGTTGCACCAGTCGCTTTGTCAATAATAGAACTATAGATGTGTGGAATAATTTTTTTTACACCTGCATCTAAGGCAATTTTTAAAATTGCTTCATAATTATCTAAATCAATTCCACCTGTCGGCTCAAGATAGAAATCGTACTCAGCACAACACTTAGCCACATACTCAAATTCATCTTTATGTTTTAGACCTCCCATAGGAAAATATTTTATTGAACTGCCGCCCATATCTTTCAGTAAAGCGATAGCTGTTTCCACTGGAATAACTCCTGCTGGCGAATTTGAGCTTAAAGGTCCAGTTGCAATATTAACTAAACCAACTTTACCTGTCGGCGAAACTAAACCATTAATAACAGTTTGTTTTTGCCCTAATAATGCTCTGCTAGTTGCAACACCAGTGAAAACTTGGTTAATATGCTGTGGTTGAAGTACCGCTGAAATTTCAGACACCATAATTGACTGATTTGGATCACCTGCACCAAGCCCCACAGAAATGGCATTATCGATAGCTGCTGCGTATTTTTGCATATCCGCAATCGCCGAATCATTATCTGGATAGTTTTTAGATAAGATACCAACAACTACATGATTTTGTGCCGCTTCATAAATCTCTTTTGCATTATCGATTGAATTTGCTAAAACATTTAAACAAACACGATCATTATAATAATTTGGAGTCAGTTGCATTATTTTGCTCCTTGAATAATATTTTTGATTTTGTTGTAAATAATATCGAGTTGGGCTGATGTTACACTACGCACATCGGCATCAACTTTACCTTCATTGGCTTTATATTCTCTGAAATACACTGCTATTTCGCCTTTTTTCATCAGGTCAACTATCTCAATTGCAGATTTACCTATTACACTTGCATCAAACGTTATTTCTGCACGCGCAATATCACGTCCTGCGCCATCCCAAACGACTCTGGCTGATACTCCATTAAGTGTATTTAGGCTTTCAATAAATGGCGTCATTTTAGTCACCATTTGCTGTCCTGTTTCAGTCTTTTTATCAGTAATATAAAGTTCAATAGCTTTTGTTAATCCTAAAATACCTTCTTTTCCTACTTTCATTGGTCGGCCAATACCTTGTGATTGTAGTTTTAACCATTCCACCGCCTGATGACGACCAATAACCAAACCACTAGTTGGCCCTTCGATTGCTTTAGCACCACTATAAACAACCAAATCTGCGCCTTGCTGATAATAAGTTTGTAAATCTTCTTCTGCCGCTGCATCAACAATTAATGGGACATTATGTTTTTTTGCAATTGCTGCTGTTTGTGCAACCGACAACATACTTTTTTGTACACAATGATGTGACTTAATATATAAAATTGCGGCAGTATCTGGATTAATTAGTGATTCAATATGCTCAGCCTTACACTCGTTGGCATAACCAGCTTCAACAATAATCCCTCCACCTAAAGAAACCATTGTGCCAATTGGTGCACCAAAATTAACATTATGACCTTTAGGAACAATGATTTCACGGGGGACATATTTGTCAGATGAATGTAAATTAAATAATAAATCGTGATCATCCTTAATAATTAATCCAGCAACAGCTTGGGCAATACCAGCAGAAGCACATGATACTACCACCGCATTTTCAACATTAAGCAATTTAGCAATATATTGGCCTGTTTTATCAACCAAATCTTTAATTTCAAAATATTCATTTAGCCCATGGGATACAGTATCGACCACTTCAGGCCTTGGCGTTGAAACACCTAAAATTGTCATTCGTCCTGATGCATTAATTACCTTTTTTAGGTTATATTTACTGTAAACATCTTTTTCAGTTTGAGATTCTGAGCTCATTTTTACTACCTTCTTCTGTTATTTCAATTCGTATCAAATGGTTTTTCTCATCAGCAACAATAGAGGCTAGAGGAACAAATTGCTCATCACTTTGTCTAACTTCACCTTCTGAATCTAATAATGAAACTGTTTGCTGTCTAATATCAAAAATAGTCAAATCTGCATCATAACCAACCGATAAAACACCTTTATTTTTAAGCCGCAAAACTTGTGCCACATTTTTCGTCACACTATCAAT
This sequence comes from Gilliamella sp. Occ4-3, assembly GCF_001690675.1. NCBI lineage: Bacteria > Pseudomonadati > Pseudomonadota > Gammaproteobacteria > Orbales > Orbaceae > Gilliamella > Gilliamella sp. Occ4-3. The sequence goes on along the minus strand of NZ_LZHR01000041.1, from coordinate 109,734 downwards.
GATTCTTTTTCGACTATAACCAAGACAGATAAACTTTGTCATCACATTAGCCAGACTAAAAACTGGTCCCTGTAAACGGTTTTTAGAATAAATATCAGAGCTAATAGTATTAGGATAAATATCTAAGCATTTAGCTCGTTCTGCTACTGAAAAACTAAAACTTTCACCACCATGACCGACATCCAATATCACACCACGTTCAATTGCTCGTTTAATTGAACCACGCAGTTTATTTTGTTTATCAAAGATTTGATTGGGTTTACCATTAAAACAATGTGTAATAATGTCACCTTTTGTTAACAAATCAGCAATTTCATCAAGCTCTGGAGGATTATTGCCAACATGGATCATTAAAGGTAAACCACTCTTTTTTTGCATTTCTTTAGCTTTAATTAAGGGTAAAATGCCATTTCCACCTACTACACTACGGCTCATTCGCACTTTGATCCCAATAATAAAATCGGGATACTTAGCTAATGCCGCATCAAATAATGATAAATCAATATCTTGTAAATCGGCCAGTTCACTTTGCCTTAATAACCCGATTTTAGAAATATTTAAGAAAGAGTAAACATGTGTACTTGCTTGCTGAGCTAATTGATAAAACTCATCTACATCGATAGCTCCAATGCTACCAGCATCAACAACCGCGGTAACACCAGCTTTAACGCCGATCAAATCAGGCTCATCATGATAAATAGGTGAACGAGCAAAACAATGGGTGTGTGAATCAATCCATCCGGCACTGACATAGTGCTTATTTTGTAGATCTAAGACACGCTCAGATTGGTCTGTAATAGAACTAGCAATCGCAACAATCTTTCCATGATGAATAGCAATATCTGTTACTGATTCATCAATTTGTTTGGCATTTTTTATAATTAAATCATACATAATTTATTCCGAATCCCCTCTTTGCAATTTAATAAATTACAGAGGGGAATAACTAATATTATAAAATTGGAAATATACCACCAAAAATCATAGCACCTAAAATAGCTCCACCTGTGATTGGTTTTTTCCATACATAAAAAAGTAGCGCCCCCAATAATGAACCGGTACCAATAGGAATTGAAGCAACCATCGCAGATAAAATAATCATAGGACCAAGAAATCGTCCTGATGCATTACCTGCCCCCATCATGACATCAGCACCAAAAGTCGAACCACCACCACTATTGACAGTGAATTTACGGATAATAATAATAATTAAGCCTATAAGCACACCTAATATCAATCCAGTTGCTAACGCTGCAAAAAAATTTTCAACAGGTAAAGTATAGCCGCCAGCTAGCAGTAACGCAGGTACACCAAGCCCAATACCTGTTTGCAATGCACCACCGATATCTAAAATGCCGACCAAGGAACCTTCAATAACACGAGCAAATAAAAAACTAGCACCAAAAGCCGCAACAGCGCCATAATCGCCAGTGGTCATTCCTGATTTGAGCATAGCAACAAATGCAATTTCATTAAATGCACCAATACCGTACACATAGAATGTATGCGTTCCAGCAAAAATACCGGCAGATAATAGCCCACAAATGATAGGGAAAGACCAATCGGCATACCAAAAACTTTTATTGACCATTGTTTGTGTATTCATAATGTGTCCCTATATTATTTAAACCAATAAGATAAACCATCTCTAAACGAGTTAATCATCTTCAAATCAAAACCACGGAAATATCCACTCATAACAAATAAAATAATGACAGCAACTAACATGATTTTCATCACACGGTTCCAGCCACTATCATCTACACCTTTACCAATCAATATACCTAACACCAACCCAGGTACTGCATTGCCCATAATTAATTGTGCAAGCCCACCAAATAACGTTCCCCAAAATCCACTACGACGCCCTGCATCTAGAGCGGCTAACCAGAAAATAACGGGCATAACAGTTGCAACTAGCAAGTTAGCGGCAGGAACAAGAACCTTCGTTGCAGTAATTTTTAGCGAATCAGGAATAACCGAAGTAGTTGTATTTAAAAATAGCACCACAATCATCCCAATAAATGCACAAGCAAATGCCATTTTTTTAGGATCATGTAAGGTTTCTGCAAGATTACGATTTTTTATCATCAATAAAGCTCCACCCCAGTTAGGGATGATGCGATGATCGACGTCTTGAGTAAAAGAACCAGCAGCAACCGATGAAGCCCACGCATTAAAAAAGAACCCTAAACCAAATGAAAAGTGCGCTGCAGGATCACCTTCACAAGAATTAAGTTCACCTAATGTCCGAAACGCTCCCATCCCTTGATAAGTTGGTGCATGAAACATTCGAGCAGCTCCCGCACCAACCCCAAAACCACAAAGTCCACCGATAATAATAGACTTGAATGCAATAATTAAAATTTCCATAACTTCCCTTTTACGTTATGTTATTTTGATGTACATTTAATATCATTTAAATCAATAAAAATTAAGTTAACAGATACATCAAGCGTGATTTCATAAAATGTCTTTTTCCTTGGTAAAAAGATAAACAAAAAACGTTCTGTTGTTATCTTTTCTATTGCTGATACAACTTGAATGTCAATTGGTTCTATTCGCAACATAATATTATTAGTGTTTTTGAGTACTTCTTTCTGAACCTGACTTAAAGCTATAGCAAAAGCTCGCTGCTTAGAATCACCATGACCTTTTACTCTAACAAGTATCTGTTCTGTTTTTTTCATTCTTATTTACCGTTTATGAACGTGGATATTTTTTAAGAAATGCTTTTGCTACACGTTGTCCTAATTCTTCCGTGTCCATAAAACCAAAACCAAGAACTTTACAGCCGTCATTGATAGCTGTTTCACCTTCTTCAATTGATCGCATACCATGGCGTTGTGAATAGCCATATTTATTTTGTGCAGTAATAGCACCAGCTCCACCACTACCACAAAATGAAAGACCCAAATCGGCATTTTCTTTATTCATTACATCACCTAATTTCATATCTGCAGCCATACCAGGAATGACGATTGCACGACAACCTTCTACTGAATTAATTCCCTCCGCAATTTTTTGCCCTTTTCCCATTCTATCGCCGATAACAATGACTACTTCTGCCATAATATTTCTCCTATTAATTATTGTTTTTTACTTGTCTAGTAATCGTTTAATTTGCTTTAGCTACTTCATAATGAACTGCCAATAAATATGCTTCTTCTATCGGTAAATTATCAAATAAGTTTATTGTTTTTCTTGCCAGTTCTAAAGATTCTTCTGAAAGTTCATCAAATAACCCAGGGTCGACTTCAGGTAATGTTTCTAATGTTTTGGCCCTTTCAACCATAGCTTTTACATGTGAAAATAACATCGCTTTTTGAACATCATTTTGTATGATTTGATGCTGTACTAACCAACTATTAATGATCGTAATGGTTTGTTCAGTAACTAACTCTGGTTCTAAATTATCCTCGATCATTCGAAATTTTATTGGGTTCATAGCTAATACATATCTCTTATTGTTTTTTGAATTGGATAGAATAAGCGTAAATCAATCAAGGCTTAATGTGGATAGAGAATTTTTCCGTCTGCAAGAGGAAATTTATTATAAAGTTTGCTAAATACAGCAATAAGCAAGAATTGTTACTCTTGATACAACTATTTATTGATTAAATCTATGTTCAATTTTGTGATTTAGATCATAAAACCCGACCTTCACAAATACATTTAAAAATCCTGGATTCAAACATGAAGTGCAATTTTAAACACGGTGGAGTGAAGAAAGTAGAAAGGTGATTTATACTAGCACCTTCGCACCACCACAGTTAGGAGATTGCTATGTATTATAATCACCTTTCTAGGAAGGAAAGATACCAGATTTTCGTATTATTACAAGCCGGAAAGAATAAAAAAGAGATAGCCCAGCTACTCAATAGACATCTTTCGACAATAAGTCGAGAGATAAAAAGAAACTCAAAACCTAATCAAGCCTATCAAGCACATGATGCGGCAACCCTAGCTAGGAAAAGGCGAAAAAACAGCGGTAATGGTAAGCCAATAGCGTCTTCAGTATGGCGCCAAGTTGAAAAATACCTCATGCTTTATTACAGCCCAGAGCAGATTGCTGCACGTTTAAAGAAAGTCAGCGTCCAATCAATCTATAACTATCTTTATCAAAATAAAGCGCGCTATGAACAATTCAAACCTTATCTAAGGCGAAAAGGCAAAGCTTATCGGCATTGCAAGGCGCCGAGTATTAAAGAAGGAGACCGCCGATATAAACGGTCAATTAAACAACGTCCAAGTTATGTAGAAAGCCGGAAAACACGAGGACATTGGGAGGGAGATACGATTATTAGCCGTAAAGACAAGCAAGCATTGGTGACATTAGTTGAACGCAAAACAGGGCTAGTATTAATTGGGCGCCTCAATCAACGTACCGCCTCCGAAACGAGAGATATGATAATAAAATTGCTAACGCCGTTTAAAAAAATGGTTAAAAGCATCACCTTTGATAATGGAACCGAATTTAATTATCATCATGCTATTGAGCATTATTTAAATACTACCGTGTACTTTGCGGAGCCTTATAAAAGCTGGCAAAGAGGCACAAATGAAAACACCAATGGCTTAATACGTCAGTTTATACCTAAGTCAGCGGCCATTTCATTAGTTGACGACAAACAGATAAAGAAAATACAATATCTATTGAACACACGCCCAAGAAAACGGCATAAGTTTAAAAGCCCTGCCGATTTTTATTCTAAGGAGTTAAGAAGAATTGCACTTCATGGTGTAATCTAGGAATACAATTTCTATAATTTGATTAATTAGATAATACTGTCATTTATACATTGAGGATAATATTCAAACATTGTAAAAAATAGGTAAAAATTAAAAAATTAGTTTATTTTTCCAAAAACGCTCAGGTGTGCTATTGATTTTATTTGATTTTTTTAATATTTAAAAAATTAATCTTTTTATACTTAGCTATTTATATTATGAAGACTATGAGCAAATTGTGCAAAATTAACTTAAGCTTTAAAATCCACTTTAGACATCCACTCTGTAGAAAACAGCGCATAGCTTTCTTCTATTTTCTCTTGTGAAAGGTAAAGACGATTCATTACAACATACATGCCTATACTTTTTATATTTATGACTTTTAGTCATCATATAAAAAAATAGCACGCTATGCGTGCTATTTATGAATCAAATCTAATGAGACTATTGATTTTCTTCAGCTGAATTTAGTAACTCAGCTAAATTAGCTGTAGCTTCTTCAGCTGAAATTGTTGTTTGAATCTCATCAGTCGATGGCATTGCTCGTTTACGTAAACGTTCCTTATGGTAAGCATAACCTGTACCAGCTGGAATTAATCGACCAACAATTACGTTTTCTTTTAAGCCACGTAATTCGTCATTTTTACCAGCTACCGCTGCCTCTGTTAAGACGCGAGTCGTTTCTTGGAACGAAGCTGCAGAAATAAACGATTCAGTCGTTAATGATGCTTTGGTAATACCAAGTAGATCGTGTAAATAAACAATTGGTTCTTTACCTTGAGCCTCAAGTTCACGGTTGATAATCTTCAAGCGTGAAACTTCAAGTTGTTCGCCTTCAAGCAAGCGAGAGCCGCCAGGATGGATAACTGTTGCTTTACGTAACATCTGACGCACGATAACTTCAATGTGTTTATCGTTAATTTTTACACCTTGTAGACGATAAACTTCTTGAACCTCGTTTACAATATAGCGTGTTACAGCATTAACACCACGTAGACGTAAAATGTCATGAGCCGATTCAGGTCCATCAGAAATTACATCTCCACGACCAACTTGTTCACCTTCAAACACGTTAAGTTGACGCCATTTTGGAATCATTTCTTCATATGGTTCACTACCATCTAACGGAGTGATAATTAAACGACGTTTACCTTTTGTTTCTTTACCAAATGAAATGATACCATCAATTTCAGCTAAAATAGCAGGCTCTTTTGGTTTACGTGCTTCAAATAGGTCAGCAACGCGAGGTAAACCACCGGTGATATCTTTGGTACCAACAGATGCTTGTGGAATACGAGCAAGTGTGTCACCAATATTGATTTCTGCACCGTCCTCTAACTGTACTAGCGCTTTACCTGGTAAAAAGTATTGTGCAAGCATTTCTGTACCAGCAAGATAGATATCTTTGCCTTTAGCATCAACAATTTTAATTGCTGGACGTAAATCTTTACCCACACCAGTACGTTCTGCCACATCTAATATCACAATAGATGATAAACCAGTTAATTCGTCAGTTTGGCGAGTAATAGTTTGCCCATCAACCATATCAACAAAACGAACAAAACCTTTTGCTTCAGAAATAACTGGCATTGTATGCGGATCCCAGTTAGCAACAGTTTCACCCGCATCAACTGTTACACCATTACCTTTACTTAAAATCGAACCGTAAGGAACTTTATAGGTTTCTTTCATTCGACCTAATTCATCAATAATAGTTAATTCAGCATTACGCGAAGTAATAACCAATTTCTTATCTGGGTTAGTTACAAATTTAGCATTAGTTAATTTAATACTACCTTTGTTTTTAACTTGCACACTTGATTCAGCAGCAGCTCGCGATGCCGCACCACCAATATGGAACGTACGCATGGTTAACTGAGTACCTGGTTCACCAATTGATTGCGCAGCAATAACACCGATGGCTTCACCTTTATTAACCAAGTGACCTCGAGCCAAATCTCGTCCATAACATTTTGCACAAACACCAAAATCAGTATCACACGAAACGACTGAACGTACTTTAACACTATCTACCGATTCAGCTTCAAGTAAGTCACATTTAATTTCATCAAGTAAAGTATTACGTGGAATTAAGATATCTGCACTACCAGGTTTTAATACATCTTCAGCTGTGACTCGACCTAATACACGCTCACGAAGTGGTTCTTTAACATCACCACCTTCAATAACTGGTGTCATGACCACACCTTCTAAGGTGCCACAGTCGTCTTCGATTACCACTAGATCTTGTGCAACGTCAACTAAACGTCGAGTTAAGTAACCTGAGTTTGCTGTTTTTAATGCAGTATCGGCAAGACCTTTACGCGCACCATGAGTAGAAATAAAGTACTGAAGTACGTTTAATCCTTCACGGAAGTTCGCTGTGATAGGTGTTTCGATAATCGAACCATCTGGTTTTGCCATCAAACCACGCATACCAGCAAGCTGACGAATCTGTGCAGCAGAACCACGTGCACCTGAGTCGGCCATCATGTAAATACTATTGAAAGAAGATTGAACTTCTTCCTCACCTTCACGGTTAATGACTTTTTCAGTTGATAAGTTATCCATCATGGCTTTAGCAACACGTTCATTAGCTGCAGCCCAAATATCGATAACTTTATTATAACGTTCACCAGCAGTTACTAAACCTGATTGGAATTGCTCTTGGATTTCAGCAACTTCAATTTCAGCTTCATTGATGATTTGTGATTTTTTAGCTGGAATCTCCATATCATCAATACCAACAGATACCCCTGAACGTGCTGCATAAGCAAATCCAGTGTACATAATTTGGTCGGCTAAAATTACCGTATCTTTCATACCTAATTGGCGATAACAAATATTTAAAATCTTAGAGATCGCTTTTTTACCAAGAGGCTGATTAATAACAGAGAAATTCATTCCTTTTGGCATAATTAACCATAAAATTGCACGACCGACAGTTGTATCAACAATCGAAGTAGTATCTTCCCACTCACCTACACTATTTCGTTGACTTTCAGTAATACGAACTTTAACCTTAGCATGCAATTCAACTAGGCCTAAACGGTATAGCTTTTCAGCTTCTTTAGGACCAGTTAATACCATGCCTTCACCTTTGGCATTAACTTTATCACGAGTCATATAGTAAAGGCCTAAAACCACATCCTGAGAAGGAACGATAATAGGTTCTCCACTTGCCGGTGAAAGAATATTGTTGGTTGACATCATTAACGCACGTGCTTCTAACTGAGCTTCTAACGTTAATGGAACGTGAACCGCCATTTGGTCACCATCAAAGTCAGCATTAAATGCCGCACAAACTAGTGGGTGTAATTGAATCGCTTTACCTTCAATTAGGATAGGTTCAAATGCCTGAATACCTAATCTATGTAACGTTGGAGCACGGTTTAATAATACTGGATGTTCACGAATAACTTCATCTAAGATATCCCAAACAATTGCATCTTCACGCTCAACCATTTTCTTCGCAGCTTTAATGGTTGTTGCATAACCGCGACGTTCTAATTTCCCGTAAATAAATGGTTTGAATAATTCAAGTGCCATTTTCTTAGGTAAACCACACTGATGCAAATGCAAGTATGGACCTACAGTAATTACAGAACGACCCGAATAGTCAACACGTTTACCTAACAAGTTTTGACGGAAACGGCCTTGCTTACCTTTTATCATATCGGCAAGGGATTTTAATGGGCGTTTGTTAGAACCTGTAATCGCACGACCTCGGCGACCATTATCTAATAATGCGTCAACAGATTCTTGTAACATACGTTTTTCATTACGGACAATAATATCTGGTGCAGCTAAATCCAATAAACGTTTTAAACGGTTATTACGGTTAATAACTCTACGGTAAAGATCATTTAGATCTGATGTTGCAAAACGCCCACCATCTAGTGGAACCAATGGACGTAAATCTGGTGGCAACACAGGTAATACATTTAAGATCATCCATTCAGGTTTGTTTTCTGATTGAATAAATGCTTCAATAATCTTAATACGTTTAGTTAGTTTTTTACGCTTAGTTTCAGAATTAGTAGTTGCTAGCTCATCGCGTAGAGCTTCACATTCTGCTTGCACATCAATATTACGCAATAATTCTTGGATAGCTTCAGCACCCATACGAGCATCAAACTCATCACCAAACTCTTCTAACGCGTCAAGATATTGCTCTTCAGTTAAAATCTGACCTCGCTCTAAATTAGTCATGCCACCATCAAGAACCATAAATGACTCAAAATAAAGCACTCGTTCAATATCGCGAAGTGGCATATCAAGTAATAAGCCGATGCGAGAAGGTAATGATTTTAAAAACCAGATATGAGCAGTTGGAGATGCAAGTTCAATGTGCCCCATACGTTCACGACGTACTTTAGCTTGAGTTACTTCAACTCCACATTTTTCACAAATAACACCACGGTGTTTTAGACGTTTATATTTTCCACATAAACATTCATAATCTTTTACTGGTCCGAAAATACGTGCACAAAACAATCCATCACGTTCAGGTTTGAACGTACGATAATTGATTGTTTCAGGTTTTTTGACTTCACCAAAAGACCATGAGCGAATCATATCAGGAGAAGCAAGGCCTATCTTGATAGCATCAAAGTCTTCAGTTTTTGTTTGTGCTTTTAGAAACTTTAATAAGTCTTTCACAATTGACTCCTATGGAGTTAAACCAATTAGATAACTTATTATTACTAATAAGTTATCCCTATAAATAGAAATCATTTAAGTTAGCAAAAATTACTCTTCATCTAACTCTATATTTATACCTAGCGAACGAATCTCTTTTAATAGTACATTAAATGATTCTGGGATCGCAGGTTCCATACGATGATCACCATCTACAATATTTTTATACATCTTAGTTCGACCGTTTACGTCATCTGATTTAACAGTTAACATTTCTTGTAAGGTATAAGCTGCACCATATGCTTCAAGTGCCCACACTTCCATCTCACCAAAACGTTGACCACCAAATTGAGCTTTACCACCCAATGGTTGTTGAGTAACCAGACTGTATGAACCTGTAGAACGGGCATGCATTTTGTCATCAACTAAGTGATTCAATTTGAGCATATACATATAACCTACAGTAACTGGACGTTCAAATTTTTCACCAGTACGACCATCATACAAAGTAATTTGACCAGAAGTTGGTAAGTCACCCAGTTCAAGTAATGCCTTAATTTCTTGCTCTTTAGCACCATCAAATACAGGTGTTGCTAATGGCATACCATTACGTAAATTTTGTGCTAAAGTCATCACTTCTTGATCAGTGAATTGTGCAACATTAACTTTTTGCGCAGCACCTAAACCAAGATCATACGCTTTCTGAATAAACTCACGTAATTTAGCTAATTCCTGCTGCTCTTTTAGCATAGCATCGATCTTCTGACCAATACCTTTAGCAGCCATACCTAAATGAGTTTCTAAGATCTGTCCAATATTCATACGGGATGGAACACCTAGCGGATTCAATACGATATCAACTGGACGACCTTTTTCATCATATGGCATATCTTCAATTGGGTTAATTTTTGAAATAACCCCTTTGTTACCATGACGACCAGCCATCTTATCACCTGGCTGAATTTGACGTTTAACTGCCAAGTAAACTTTAACGATTTTAAGAACGCCAGGCTGTAGATCATCGCCTTGAGTAATCTTCATACGTTTAGCTTCAAGTTTTTTGTTAAACTCTGTTTTTATTTCGTCGTACTGTTCAGCCAACTGTTCTAATTGAGCTTGTTTATCTTCGTCTGCAATACCAATTGTTAGCCATTTTTGATGTGGTAAAGCATCTAATTTATCCGCTTTGATTCCACCTGAAATTAATACATCACGAATTCGAGCAAACAATGCAGCTTCTAAGATTTTAAGTTCTTCAGTTAAATCTTTTCTCGCCTGCTTGAGTTGCATCTCTTCGATTTCAATCGCACGCTTATCTTTTTCTACGCCATCGCGAGTAAATACTTGAACATCAATAACTGTACCCGAAACACCATTTGGCACACGCAATGAGGTATCTTTAACATCGGATGCCTTTTCACCAAAAATAGCTCGTAGTAATTTTTCTTCTGGTGTTAATTGAGTTTCACCTTTAGGTGTCACTTTACCAACCAGAATATCGCCACCTTTTACTTCAGCACCGATATATACAATACCTGACTCATCAAGTTTAGACAGTGCTGCTTCACCTACGTTTGGAATATCCGCCGTAATTTCTTCTGCACCTAATTTTGTATCACGAGAAATACAAGATAACTCTTGAATATGAATCGAGGTAAAACGGTCGTCTTGTACCACTTTTTCAGAAACTAAAATAGAATCCTCAAAGTTATAACCATTCCATGGCATAAATGCCACTCGCATATTTTGACCTAATGCTAATTCACCTAAATCAGTAGATGGTCCATCTGCCAGTACATCGCCACGTTCAACTTTTTCTCCCAATTCCACACATGGAATTTGGTTAATACAAGTATTTTGGTTAGACCGGGTATATTTAGTTAAGTTATAAATATCAATACCTGTTTCACCGGCGTATATTTCATCTGAATTAACATTAACCACAATACGTGATGCATCAACATATTGAACTATACCACCACGACGAGCAACCGCTGTTACACCCGAGTCAACAGCTACTGCACGTTCCATACCTGTCCCAACAAACGGCTTTTCAGCTTTTAAGGTTGGTACTGCTTGACGTTGCATGTTCGCACCCATTAAGGCACGGTTCGCATCATCATGTTCAAGGAACGGAATTAATGAAGCACCAACTGATACGATTTGTTGAGTTGATACATCCATATAATGAATTTGTTCAGGACTATATAAACCCGATTCACCACTTAAACGACAAGTTACTAAATCTTCTTTAAAACGACCATTTTCATCAAGATTTGAGTTTGCCTGAGCAATTACAAATTCACTTTCATCAATCGCTGATAAATAGTTAATTTCATCAGTTACAATACCATCAATAACACGACGATATGGTGTTTCTAAAAATCCATACTCATTGGTACGAGCATAAACTGCTAATGAATTAATCAAACCAATGTTTGGACCTTCAGGCGTTTCGATTGGACATACACGCCCATAGTGCGTTGGATGTACGTCACGCACTTCGAATCCTGCTCGTTCACGCGTTAAACCACCTGGTCCTAAAGCTGAAATACGACGTTTATGCGTAATTTCGGATAATGGGTTGTTTTGATCCATAAACTGAGATAACTGACTTGAACCAAAGAATTCACGAATCGCTGCTGAAATTGGTTTAGCATTAATCATATCTTGTGGCATTAGTGAATCAAGATCACCTAGAGATAAGCGTTCTTTCACTGCTCGTTCAACACGAACTAAACCAATACGGAATTGGTTTTCTGCCATTTCGCCAACACTACGAATACGTCTATTACCTAAATGGTCGATATCATCAACTTCACCGTGACCATTACGAATAGCGATTAATTTCTTCATTACGTCAACGATATCATCTTTCGTTAAAACGCTTTCGCCTTCAATGTCATCACGCCCTAATGAACGGTTAAACTTCATTCGACCAACAGCAGATAAATCATAGCGTTCGTCAGAGAAGAATAAATTATCAAATAACGCTTCAGCTGCTTCTTTTGTAGGTGGCTCACCCGGACGCATCATGCGATAAATTTCAACTAATGCTCCAAGACGGTCACGAGTTGAATCAACATTTAAGGTTTCAGAAATAAATGCACCATGATCTAAATCATTAGTGAATAATGTTTCTATCTTTTTATATCCAGCATTCGTTAATTGAAGTAATAGCTCTAATGAAATCGGTGTATTGGCAAAAGCAATTACCTCACCTGTTTCTTCATCAACATAATTTTTAGCAAGAACTTTATTAACAATATATTCAACTGGTACATCAATTTTGCTAACTTTATCTTTTTCTAACTCACGAATGTGACGAGCTGTAATACGTCGACCTTTTTCAGCGTAAACTTTACCTTTTGACTCAATATCAAATAGCGCTGTATCACCACGTAAACGCTCTGGAATAAGATCCATTTTTAACTTAGATTTGCTAACTTCAAAAATAGTTTTTTCGAAGAAAATATCTAAAATTTCTTCTGTTTCATAACCTAATGCACGTAAAATAATTGTTGCTGGAAGTTTACGACGACGGTCAATACGAGCAAAAAGATTATCTTTTGGATCAAATTCAAAATCAAGCCAAGAACCACGATAAGGAATAATCCGAGCATTATATAAAACTTTACCAGAAGAGTGCGTTTTACCTTTATCACTATCAAAGAACACACCTGGACTACGATGTAATTGCGATACGATTACACGCTCTGTACCGTTTATCACAAATGTACCATTGTCTGTCATTAAAGGAATTTCGCCCATATAGACGTCTTGCTCTTTAATATCTTTAACTGTTCCCTCTGGCGCATCTTTATCATAAATAACTAAACGTAATTTTACGCGCAACGGTGCTGAGTAAGTGATCCCTCTAATTTGACATTCTTTAACATCAAACACAGGTTCGCCCATCATAAAGCTCACGTACTGTAACTCAGCGTTACCACTATAACTTTTTATCGGAAATATTGAACGGAATGCAGCTTCTAAGCCATATTGTCCTTCTGGATCTTGCTCAATAAATTTCTGGAACGAATCAAGTTGAATAGAAAGAAGATACGGTATATCCAAGACTTGTGGACGCTTACCAAAATTCTTACGAATTCGTTTTTTCTCGGTATAAGAGTAAACCATTAGTTCCTCAACTTGCTTATCTGCTATTTTAGCATGATTAAATATTCATCAGGGTGTTATCGCCAACTGATACACCTGACACCTCATCGAAAATATCTATAAATATCAATTGATTAGGCTTAATAAATATACTATTTCTTTATTATTTTTTATTGATAATCTTCAAATAAAATTCTTTAACTTATTATAGCGCAAAAAGGCTGGAGGTATAAAACCCCCAGCCATTTATCGGAATATCGATAAACTTATTTAAGTTCGACAACTGCACCAGATTCTTCAAGTGCTTTCTTAAGTTCATCAGCATCGGCTTTGCTAACGCCTTCTTTAACTGTTGCTGGAGCTGATTCAACAAGGTCTTTAGCTTCTTTTAAGCCTAAACCAGTTGCACCACGAACTGCTTTGATAACAGCTACTTTATTAGCACCAACATCTTTTAAGATTACATCAAATTCAGTTTTCTCTTCTGCTGCTTCAGCTGGACCTGCTGCGGCTACGGCTACAGCTGCTGCTGCAGAAACGCCAAATTTTTCTTCCATCATTGATACAAGTTCAACAACATCCATAACAGACATTTCAGCAACTGCATCTAAAATTTGTTCTTTAGTGATAGACATAATATAGTTTCCCAAATTTACATTTTTTAATTAATAAAATTCACAATCAAACCGCCAATTAAGCAGCTTCTTTTTGATCGCGAACCGCTGCAAGAGTACGAACCAATTTGCCAGCTGCGGCTTCTTTCATGGTTGACATCAAGCGAGCTAATGCTTCTTCATATGTAGGTAATGTTGCTAAGCGATCAATATTCGCTGCAGTAATCAACTCACCTTCAAAGGCTGCGGCTTTAATCTCAAATTTTTCATTTTCTTTCGCAAACGCCTTAAAAAGGCGCGCTGCAGCACCTGGGTGCTCATTTGAAAATGCAATTAGAGTTGGACCAACAAACGTATCTTTTAAACACTCATATTGAGTGCCCTCAACAACACGGCGTAATAGCGTATTACGAACAACACGCATATAAACACCAGCTTCACGAGCAGATTTACGTAATGCAGTCATTTTTTCTACAGTTATGCCTCGAGAATCAGCAACAACTGCAGATAGCGCACCTTTGGCGATTTCATTGACTTCAGCAACAATTTCTTGTTTATTTTGAAGATTTAGTGCCATTGGTATTGCTCCTGGATTATACTAGGCAAAAGCCTAGACTTATTCAAGCTAGCTACAAATATAGCTAGCACAACCACGATGAGCAGAATCCTTCTATTATATCTTATCAGGTTCTGTCACCGTCTACGTAGGAAAATTAAGTAGTCACACAACAACCACACCTACGGTCTTGGACGGGGTCTGGTTAAGGCCAGACACCAACCGATTTCTCTATTTAATTATAAATAATAATTAAACAGTTGCATTTAATGTTGCTTGATCAATAGCAACACCAGCACCCATTGTAGTAGAAAGGCTAACTTTCTTAATAAATACACCTTTAGAAGAGGCTGGTTTTGCACGTTTCAACGCAACAAGTAATGCTTCTAAATTTTCTTTAAGCTTATCTGCATCAAAATCAGCTTTACCAATAGTAGTATGGATAATACCATTCTTATCATTACGGTAACGGATCTGACCAGCTTTAGCGTTTTTTACAGCTTCTGCAACGTTAGGAGTTACAGTTCCAACTTTAGGATTTGGCATTAAACCACGTGGTCCTAAAATTTGACCTAATTGACCAACAACGCGCATAGCGTCAGGTGATGCAATTACGACATCAAAATCCATTTCGCCCTTTTTGATTTGATCTGCAAGATCGTCCATACCCACTAATTCAGCACCAGCTTCTTTTGCAGCCTCTGCATTTGCCCCCTGAGTAAAGACAGCAACACGCACGCTACGTCCAGTACCATGAGGAAGAACGATTGCACCACGAACATTTTGATCTGATTTACGTGAATCAATACCTAAATTAACAGCGACATCAACACTTTCTGTAAATTTAGCTGTAGCTAATTCTTTTAATAAAGTAATTGCTTCATTGATTTCATATTGTTTAGTTGCGTTTACTTTTTCGCGGATAAGTTTAGCCTTCTTAGATAATTTAGCCATGAATTAACCCTCCACTTCCAAGCCCATTGAACGAGCTGTTCCCTCAATAGAACGCATCATCGTTTCAATGGTAGCACCATTCATATCTGCAGCTTTCAATTCAGCGATTTCGCGAATTTGTGCGCTCGTTACTTTACCTACTTTTTTCTTATTAGGTTCACCTGAACCAGATTTGATTTTAGCCGCTTTCTTTAACAAAACAGCAGCTGGAGGTGTTTTAGTTACGAATGTAAATGAACGGTCAGAATAGACTGTAATTACTACAGGAATTGGTAATCCTTTTTCCATGCTTTCTGTTTTTGCATTAAATGCTTTACAGAATTCCATGATATTCACACCATGTTGACCAAGTGCTGGACCAACTGGTGGGCTAGGATTTGCTGCACCAGCTGCAACTTGCAACTTGATGTAAGCTTGTACTTTTTTTGCCATTTTTAGTTTCCTTTGCTCGGGTGCAAACGCCTCTATTAATAATAATTATTAATAAATAGACAGCTCCCCTAAGTTAAATGAGGGCAGAATTATCCTATAACTTAAATGAAAATGCAAGATTTAATTTAAGAATAGATAAATCAAAAGCAAGGCAAATACCTTGCTTTAATCCTAAATAACATAAAAATTAAAGAACATCTACAGCGTTAAGCTCTTTAAATGCAAGTTCTAAACGGGCAACTAAAGAATCTTGTCCCTTACGTAACCATACGCGAGGATCGTAGTATTTTTTATTTGGAGCATCAACGCCTTCAGGGTTACCTAATTGCCCCTGTAAGTAAGCTTCATTTGCTTTGTAGTAATCTAAGATACCAGACCAGTTAGCCCATTGCGTATCTGTGTCAATATTCATTTTAATTACACCATAACTAACTGCTTCAGCTATTTCTTCTGGTGTAGAGCCTGATCCACCATGGAATACAAAGTTTAATGATTTAGCTGGTAGATTATATTTTTCAGATACATATTTTTGTGAGTTATCTAAAATTTTTGGCGTTAATTTAACATTACCTGGTTTATAAACTCCATGCACATTACCAAATGAAGCTGCAATAGTAAAACGAGGACTGATAGCACTTAAACGCTCATAAGCATAAGCTACATCTTCTGGTTGAGTATAAAGTGCTGAGCTATCCATATGACTATTATCAACACCATCTTCTTCACCACCAGTACATCCTAGCTCTAACTCTAAAGTCATTTTCATTGCTGACATACGAGCAAGATATTGACAACAAATATCAATATTATCTTTTAATGACTCTTCTGAAAGATCAATCATATGAGATGAAAATAATGGTTTACCTGTTTTAGCAAAATGAGTTTCACCTGCATCCAGTAAGCCATCAACCCATGGAAGTAATTTTTTAGCGCAGTGATCAGTATGAACAATAACAGGGACTCCATATTTTTCAGCCATAAGATGAACATGTTTTGCGCCAGAAATAGCACCCAACACAGCACATTCTTGACCTTCTAATTTTAGGCCTTTACCAGCAATAAATTGAGCTCCACCGTTAGAAAACTGAACAATAACAGGAGAACCTACTTTTGCGGCTGTTTCAATAACGGCATTGATAGTATTTGTGTCAACACAGTTAACCGCAGGTAATGCAAAGTTATTTTCGCGAGCGATTTGAAATACTTTTTGAACATCATCACCAGTGACAACACCAGGTTTAACAACATCAGAAATCTTAGTAACCATTTTATTACCTATAAATTTATTTATAAAAATCAAAGGATTAGTAATTATCTCATCCTTTTACTGAACTCAAATACTAGGCCTTTGCTCTAGCTTCTAGCATCGCAACAGCGGGGAGTTTTTTACCTTCAACAAACTCAAGAAAAGCTCCACCACCAGTTGAAATATAAGAGATTTTATCTTCAATACCAAATAGATCGATTGCAGCTAATGTATCTCCACCACCAGCAATTGAAAAACCCTCGCTATCGGCAATTGCTTTTGCTACAATTTCAGTACCACGGCGGAAATTAGGAAATTCAAAAACACCCACTGGACCATTCCATAAAATGGTTTTAGCATTTTTAATAATACTTGCTAATACTTCTGCTGATTTATCACCTAAATCAAGAATTTGTTCATTTTCTTTAACATCTTTAACTGATTTTTCAGTCGCTGTTGCTGTTTCACTAAATTCTGTTGCAACACGAACATCAGTTGGAACTGGGATTTCACAGTTAGCCATTAATTTTTTAGCTTCTGAAATTAAGTCTGCTTCATAAAGAGACTTACCTACATTATAACCTTCAGCGGCAATAAAAGTATTAGCAATACCGCCACCAACAATAATTTGGTCAGCAATTTTTGATAAAGAATCAAGTACGGTTAATTTTGTTGATACTTTAGAACCAGCAACGATAGCAACCATTGGTCTTTCTGGATTATCTAATGCTTTACCTAACGCATCAAGTTCAGCTGCTAACAATGGACCAGCACAAGCCACTGGAGCAAATTTACCAGCACCATGAGTCGAAGCTTGAGCTCGGTGAGCTGTACCAAATGCATCCATTACATAAATATCACAAAGAGCAGCGTATTTTTTAGACAAAGTTTCATCATCTTTACCTTCGCCTACATTGAAACGAACGTTTTCAAGTACAACTAACTCGCCTTCTTTTACATCTACACCATTAAGGTAATCTTTTACTAAACGAACAGGGAATGACACGTGTTCTTTTAAATAATCAACAACAGGTTGTAAAGAGAACTCTGGATTATATTCACCTTCTGTTGGACGGCCAATATGAGAGGTAACCATTACTTTAGCACCTTTTTTGATGGCTTCTTCAATAGTAGGTAGTGATGCTTTAATACGCGCATCGGAAGTTACCTTACCATTTTTGACCGGCACATTAAGATCTGAGCGAATAAATAAGCGTTTTCCTTTTAGATCAAGATCTTGCATTCTAATAATAGACATGATACTTCCCCTTGTAAAATATAAATAAAATAAAACTTACGCTATTCTAACATAAAAATTCTTTTTAGGTTATAGGGATTGCTGTGCAAATAATAAACATTAATAATAAATACAAAAACTACCAACATATTTTTTTATGTAACGCCATTGACAATAGGAAGAAATTAAGGCATATTTTGCCACCTTATTAATATGTAATTTTTATCTAAACTTGGGAGTTGACTTTGGCTAATATCAAATCAGCTAAGAAGCGTGCGGTTCAATCCGAAAAACGCCGTAAACATAATGCTAGTAACCGTTCAATGATGCGTACTTATATTAAGAAAGTTTACGCAGCTGTCGCAGCTGGTGATAAACAAACAGCTGAAGTGGCATACAAAGACATGCAAGCAGTTGTTGACCGTCAAGCGGCTCGTGGCTTAATTCACAAAAATAAAGCTGCACGTCATAAAGCAAATCTAATCAAACAAATTAAAGCGTTGGCTTAATACATTAATTTTTTGACTAACATAGTTAAAGAAATACGAAAAAAGTGGTGTAAGCCACTTTTTTTATTTATATACTAGTTTTATTTTATACAATATTATTAAAAAGAGAGTTTATTGTGGTTCAGCGTGATTATGTCAGAAAAAAGAGCCAATCAAAAAAAAATAAGTCACGAAGTAAGCCTAATTTTATGATATTTTTGGCTATTATAATTATTATTTTATTTTCTGCTATTCTCTATTTTGTTGCAAATAATACACCTAAAAAATCTGTTGAACAACCAAAAGCAAAAACTCAACCTCCTTCAATAACTTTACCTGAACAACCTCAAGAGCGTTGGACATACCTTAAAGAATTAGAAGCCCCTAATGCTAATTATGGCTCAACATCAAGTTCAATTGCTAGTGAAAGAGAGCAAATCTTAAATAGCTTTGTCAATAATGCACGCACTGTAACGCCTTCTCAAAAAGAAGCAACAACGAAAAACCAAACATCAAATGTAACATCACAATCACAGCCAACACAAGCTATTACAAACAAATGGCTATTACAATGTGGTGCATTTAAAGATAAATCTAATGCTGATAAACTAAAAGCTAAGCTCGCAATGACGGGGGTTAGTGGCAATATTTCTTCAGGCCAATTATATCGAGTCACAGTAGGACCTTATACCAGTAAAAAAGAAGCCGATATCACATTAAACTTATTAAATAGTAATGGGATTAATAACTGTGTTATTTCTAACTAGAATATAAAAAGCCGATGAGATCAATGACGCAAATACAGATTTTTATGAAAATGTTATGGAATCGTATCAACCATGACCGACTAACAACTTCTTCTGCGGGACTCGCTTATACCACCATCCTAGCACTAGTTCCACTTATTACCGTTATTTTTTCTTTACTCTCAGCTTTTCCTATGTTTGATGAAATTAGCCATTTATTGAAACAATTAATCTATAACAATCTTGTTCCAACGGCGAGTGACACCATTCAAAATTATTTAGAACAATTCATCTCCAATACAA
Organism: Gilliamella sp. Occ4-3; assembly: GCF_001690675.1. Taxonomy (NCBI): domain Bacteria; kingdom Pseudomonadati; phylum Pseudomonadota; class Gammaproteobacteria; order Orbales; family Orbaceae; genus Gilliamella; species Gilliamella sp. Occ4-3. Next base: position 89,667 of record NZ_LZHR01000041.1, on the reverse strand, counting down.
AAAAAATGACCTTTGTTGGTATAATTGGTCTGATTGTCACATCACTGTTGCTTATCAACTCAATTAATACAGCACTTAATCATATTTGGCAAACTAAACGCAAACGTTCCTTTATATACAATCTAACCATGTATTGGACAATACTAACCTTAGGCCCAATTTTAATCGGCTCTAGTATAGCGGTTAGCTCTTATATTTTTTCATTGAAATGGCTATCTACAGCAACAACGGGTAATATACTACTTAATTGCTTACCGTTTATTATTTCTGTAGTTGGATTTTGGCTACTTTATAGCATTATCCCGACAGAGTCTGTACCTTTAAAAGAATCGATGATTGGAGCGTTTGTCGCTGCAGCATTATTTGAAATAGGTAAACGCGCATTTGCACTATATGTTACTTCGTTTCCAACATATCAACTCATTTACGGAGTAGTATCATCAATCCCCATTATGTTAGTTTGGATCTATTTTTCTTGGTGCATTGTCTTGTTTGGGGCCGAATTTGCAGCAACCTTAACTGACTATAACCGACAAAAAAAACATATTGTTAACAACCCTTCTTTACCAGAGTAATTAAATTATGATCGCCTTAATCCAACGAGTAAAAAAAGCTAGTGTGACAGTAGACAATAATATCATTGGACAAATTAATCAGGGATTACTGATTTTACTCGGAATTGAGCAAGACGATGACGAACAAAAAGCAATTCGTTTATGTGACAAAGTTTTAGGTTATCGTATTTTCAGCGATAATGAAGGAAAAATGAATTTAAATGTTAACCAAGCTAATGGCGAAGTATTAGTTGTTTCTCAATTTACCCTAGCTGCAGACACTAAAAAAGGAATGCGACCAAGCTTTACAAAAGGCGCTAAACCCGATGAAGCAAATAGGCTTTACCAGTTTTTTGTAGAACAATGCCAACAAAAAATAACAACTCAAACTGGCCAATTTGCAGCCGATATGCAAGTATCATTGATTAATGATGGTCCTGTAACATTTTGGTTACAAGTCTAGTTATATAACTAAAATTACATTCAGATCATATTTCACAAGTTTAACCAATTATTATTTAATATTTGGCATTGTAAGATCCAATTTAAATAGGTTATTGTTAAATAAATCTAGCAACAACCTAACAAAATTTGATTATAAGATGCGGCTAACCTTTATTAGTCATCAATCGTTAAATTTCGAGTAGTTAAATCAAATGGAGTTAACTGGTAAACATAATAGTTGAGCCAGTTACTGAATAATAGGTAAGCGTGGCTACGCCATGTGGCTTTTGGTGTTAAATGAGGATTATTATCAGGAAAATAGTTATATGGCATATCAGGATGAATGCCTGCATTTAAGTCTCGATAATATTCATTTGCCAACGTTGAAGAATCATATTCAGGATGACCTGTTACAAACACCATCCGCTTATCAGCTGTAGCCATTAAATAAGGACCAGTAATATCAGACTCAGCTAAAATAGTTAAATCGGTATATGTTTTTATTTTATCAATTGGAAAATCAGCATAACGAGAATGGGGAGCCCAAAAGGTATCATCAAAACCGCGTGTTAAAATCGCATTAGATTGCACAATATGATGCTGAAAAACACCCGATAACTTTTGCGTGCGAGTAAATTTTGGTAAATCATATAAGACATTCAAAGCAGCTTGAACACCCCAACAAACAAACATAGTTGAAGTAACATGATCCTTTGCCCAAGTAATAATTTCAGCTAACTTAGACCAATACACAACATCGGAAAAAGCCACTTTCCCTAGTGGGGCACCTGTTATAATTAACCCATCAAAATTTTGCTCACAAATATCATCAAAATCACAATAAAAACTATTTAAATGTTCAATAGGCGTATTTTTAGACTCTCGCTGATCAATACGTAATAACTGAATATCAACTTGTAAAGACGAATTAGAAAGTAAGCGTAAAAATTGGTTTTCTGTTTCAATTTTTTTAGGCATTAAATTTAAAAAAAGAAGCTTAAGAGGTCGAATTTCTTGGGTATTAGCACGAGATGAAGTCATAACAAATACATTCTCATTACGTAATACATCAACCGCAGGTAATGAGTCAGGAATACAAATAGGCATAACAAAAACTCCTAAATCGGTAAGTCATTTTTAAACATCAAATAGACGTCTAGAAATCCATATAGCTAAATATAGTATCTTTTAATTTATTTGTCGAGATTTTTTATCTAACAAAATCATCAGAATAATCAAATTACAAATTGACGAACATTCTAAAGAAATGTGTATTGCTTCATGCAAAAATCAAAATAACTCGAATAGAATTGTTGATTAAAAAGTACGAGTATCGGTACGCCAAGTATCTGCGGTAAGCGCTTCACCAAAATAGCTATTGATTAATTTTTGGGTAATATCACTCAGCGGTGAAGCTAATACTTCAGCGGTATTACCATATTCAACCAATTCGCCATTATGCATAACTAAAATTTCATCGCTGATATGTTTCATCATTCCAATATCTTGGGTAACATATACATAAGAGATATTTTGTTCAGCTTGTAACGTCAGCATTAAATTAACAATTTGCGAACGCATCGAAATATCAAGTGCAGCTAATGCTTCATCTAAAATTATTACTTTGGGTTTTAAAATCAATGCTCGAGCTAATGCCACACGCTGTTTTTGCCCCGCAGCCATCACTGAAGGATAATAAGAGGCATGTTCAGGTAACAATCCAACTTGCTTCAATACATCTCTAATTAACTTTTCACGTTCATGAGCATCATAATTAGCATTACACTTTAATGGTATTTCAAGCAATTGCCCAATACGTAATCTTGGATCAAATGAACTTTCTACATGCTGAAATATCATACGAATTAGTTGACAACGATAGCTATAATCGCCGTATTGAACTTTATTACCATCAATCCAGATATTTCCACTATCGGGCTTTATCATACCAACTAACATTTTTGCAAGTGTCGATTTGCCAGAACCATTTTGCCCGATAATTGCAAGTGTTTTACCTTCATTAAGAGAAAACGATAATGGCTTCACCGCATTAATGTATAAATGTCCCAGAAATCCTTTAGGAATTTTAAATTGCTTAGATAAGTTACGCACTCTTAATATTGGATTCATCGTATATTCCTATTATTTATGGCTACTCATCAGTATTTAACGGAAAATGACAGGCTACGAAATGATCTTTTATCGGTATCAATTCTGGCACCAAAATACATTTTTTCTGAGCATATGGACAACGAGGCCCTAATCGACAACCTATTGGTAGGTGTTCTAATGATGGGATCACTCCAGGCAAAGTATTTAAAGGACTTTTATGCGGCATCGCTTTACCAAAATCAGGAATTGCATAAATTAGCGCCTGAGTATAAGGATGATAAGGCGATTTAATTAAATCTTTACTATCAGCAACTTCAACTGTCTGTCCACAATATAAAACATTGATACGATCAGTCCATCTGGTAACCATTTGCAGATCATGACTAATAAATAAGATAGTGGTACCCACATTTTGATTCATACTAGCTAGCAACCTAAAAATTTGTGCTTCAGTAGTTGCTTCCATCGCATTTGTCGGCTCATCAGCAATAAGTAGCTTAGGCTGATTAGCTAACGCAATTGCAATCATGACTTTTTGACATTCACCTTCAGTCAATTCAAACGGATAAGATTTTAATATCTCCTTATGATTCTTAATTCCTACCCGATGCAATAACTCAATCGCTCGATGTTTACGCCAAAATAACCTTTGCCACCAATGCCCCTTAAATGTCCTTCTTGGAATTGCACTAATTAATTGTTGTCCTACTTTCATGGAAGGATCTAAGCAAGATTGTGGTTCTTGGAATATCATCGATATATTGGCACTAATGACTTTTCGGCGCTGTCTAGGAGTAAGTTTAAGTAAATCAATGCCATTAAAATAAAATCGATCAGCTGAAATCTTCCAATTATGATTAGTTACGCCTAAAATAGCTTTAGCGATAAGGCTTTTTCCAGATCCTGACTCACCAACTAAACCTCGAATTTCACCTTCTGACAACTTTAAATTTACACGATCAATTGCGCGCAAAAGACCATCTGGCGTAATAAACTCAATGGTTAAATTCCGAATATCTAATAATGCCATAATTAAGTTCCTGCTCGACGGCCATATAATCCAAAATTGAATAAATAAACCAAAATAATTGTAGCAGAAACCGCAATTCCCGGAGATAAAAAGGCTAAATAATTAGTTGCAATGATATCTTTCATCTGAAACATCATCATACCTAAATCTGGTCGAGAAACATCATTGGCAAAACCTAAAAAAGTTATGGTAGTAATAGTTAAAATAATCGAACCAAATAGCGAAACAATTTCAGTCAAATAAATAGGTAAAATATTAGGTAAAATATAATGATTAAAAATTGTAAAGGAAGATAATCCATCAAGTCTATAGGCCGTAATATACGTTTTATTCCATTCATTGATGGCACGCTGATGAATATTATAAATAAAGCGTGGCGTATAAGATAACCCTATTACCAATAAAACATTAGTAATGTCATCTTCTAATAATAAGCTAATCACAATCACACCAAGTAACGGTGGTACTACCATACAAAATTTAAAAACAAATAATATAAAAGGGCGTATAAATGATATAAAAAACATTAAGTAATTAATTAACCCACCAATGACAGCCACATAAAAAACCGCCTTTAATGTCATTGACATAGTTGAACGATAACCAATTAACAAATAATCAAAAATATCTTGTCCTTTAGCATTTGTACCTAATATATGATTAATATCACCATTAGACCACCAAGCAGGTGGTAATGAAGTTGGGTAAATAGGGGTTAAATGAGCATGAAAAAACCATTTGGTTGATAATGCCACAAATGAGATCGCTAATATGCCATAAAAGCCAACAATTAAGTAAAGATTGCTATGCAACCGATTAAAGCTTAAATTAACATTTTTAAGCAATCTTGCTTGCCTAGACATAATGTTCCTTATGACGTAAAGGATAAATAACTACCGCCGAAATTTCGCCCAATAACGTTAACAAACTGATGACAGTGCCACAGGCTAAAATGGCAATAGAAATAACAAAATAATTATGATGATGATAAGCAAGCATCACCCATTGTCCTAATCCTACTCGATTAAATAAAATTTCAATTACCATAGTTGAAAAAAGTAGTGTTGTCGTATTATAAGTCAGCTGTGGAATAGTTGCAGGAATGGAATTAGGTAATAAATGGCGGCGTAAAATTTTAAACGGTGATCGTTCACGAATAATCGCCATTTTAATAAAATTCTGTCGTGATGTATTTCTTACATTCTGGCTAACGAGTTGAATAGTCATAATGCTTGGTTGAATAGCTAAAATAATGATCGGCAAAAACAAATAGTGAAGTTGGCCCAATATCATATGCCATTTATCTGTTTTTGATGAAATTAAAAGATCCAATAACGAAGTTCCAGCTACTGATGGCGATACATTAAAATTCATCGTTATCGACCAAGTTGGCGATAACCAATACATAACAATAATAACAACCATAACTATAGGACAAGAATACAATAATAAAGATCCTAAACGGATAATATCATTTAACCAATTAATATTACTAAGCCCAAGAAAAATTCCCAATGGCAATCCAATCAGTAAAGCAACGAATAAAGCGAGAATACACAGTTCAAATGTAGCCAATAATGTATGAAGAAACGGCACCGTTTCTCCAGTTAACAATCTGAATTGACCTTGCAGCAACTGTTTAAAAAAATCACTGTATGCATCCAAAAAACTTAAATTATTAATGTTAAATGTTGAGTGAGGGCTAAAATAAACTAAACAAAAACTAATCTGAGCTAATACGCAGATAATAAACAAAAACGTTACTATTTTCTTAAAAATATAGATAATCATTATTTATCTTTATCGCTATTATAATTAATTAAAACACGGCGACATAACCACGCCACCGTGTATTAATCTATTTATTGATTATCCAGTATTACTGGTTTACTTGCTGCAGCATAAGCATGATCCTGAGCACTTAAACCGCCAGCATTACCTTTACCTTCAAAATGATAATCTGATTCTTCACGCGATTTTATTTCAACATCATAAGTCACATATTCTGGTGCAGGTGCTTTAGTCATTGCTGATGAGGAATAACCTATCGAGTGTGAATCATTAATTACAAGATCATTATTATTTTTCTCACTAACATTAAAATCCTCTTGAACACTTACAAATAACGGAGCTTTTGATACCTCATCAACACTAGCAGTTCTATTTACATCTTCCTCATTTTTAACAATAACAGGAAGTAAAAGCGATGGAATGACAGGTACCACATTATGTGGTTCATAATTAGCTATTTGACTGTAATCAACAACAACACGACCTAAAGCTAATTCCAATGATGCTGCAGCAAACGGCAATGGTATTGGAGACTGTTTTAGTTCTACATTACGAACACGGCGTTTATTACGTTGGCCATTCATTCGTAAATGTCTTGAAGTACGGCGCTGACGTTTCGGTTGAATTTCCGATACAATATTGCCCTCAGCCGATTCTGAGACAATAACAGGCAATAGTAAAGAAGGAATAATTACCCGTTCTTGTTCAGTCTGCACCGTGGCAGTAGCATTACTATTTTTCACACGAACACTTTTAGTTAATGCTCGTTGTTGACGTCTTGGCTTAGCCTCACGCAGTTTGGGTTGTACTACTTCCTCGACAACTTTATCTGCCTTAAAATTATTCTCAGAGTTTGCTAAATTAGTATTTGAATTACTATTTTGTTTAGCTCTGCGATTATTATTTCGACTTGATTCTTTAACCTCGTCAATATTACCTGCTGCAACAAAATTACCATTATTAGCAGCATTGTTGTTTCGGTGATTACGTTGACGTCGATTGTTTGAACGTTGATTATCCCGTCTTTTAGTTGGTCTTGTTTTAACTTCTGGCTGAGGTTCTACTTTTTCAGTAACAAACAGTTTACGTAATTTACCAAATAACCCACTAAACAGACCGCCTGATTTTTTAGTTTTTGACTCTACCTTTTCTTTTGGTGCTACACATGCTTCAACTTTAGGGCCTGATAATACAGCTTGTTCAACAATAACTTCAACAGCTTGTTGCTCTTCTTCCTCTTCCTCAAGTTCACGAATCAATTTTGGAAGATTATAACTCAGTACATCTGTTTCTTCGCCTCTACGCTTACGAATCACCTTATACAATGGGGTTTCCATCTCTTCATCGCCAGCAATCACAATTTTGACATCAGGATGCATACTTTCAATATTGGTGATAGCACGACGTTTTTCGTTGAGTAAGTAGCTTGCTATTGGCACAGGAACAATAACATCGATTTGTACTGTATTATCTTTCATTGCTTCTTCTTGAATCAATCGAAGAATAGATAAAGACAATGAGTTATTGTCCCGAACTGTACCTGTACCTTGACAACGAGGACAAATATGATGCGTTGCTTCACGTAATGAAGGACTTAAACGTTGGCGCGACATTTCAAGTAAACCAAAGCGTGAAATTCGCGTAGTTTGAATTCGTGCACGATCGGTTTTCATCGCTTCTTTTAAGCGATTTTCTACCTCACGCTGATTACGGACTGGTGTCATATCAATAAAATCGATAACAATCAAACCACCTAAATCACGTAAGCGTAGTTGACGAGCTATTTCTTCGGCTGCTTCAAGGTTAGTATTAAATGCTGTTTCTTCAATATCACTACCACGAATGGATTTAGCCGAGTTAATATCAATTGCTGTAAGCGCTTCTGTAGCATCAATAACGATTGAACCACCAGAAGGTAAGCGAACTTCTCGCTGGAATGCCGATTCAATCTGCCCCTCAATTTGGAAATGATTAAATAATGGCACATCACCCTCATAAAGCTTTAAGCGACTAATATACTCAACACGTCCCAAATCAGCTAAACGTTTTTTAGCAATCTCAAGTACTTTAGGATTATCAATTAAAATATCACCAACATCATCACGCAAATAATCACGAAACGCACGAGTAATGATATCACTTTCTTTATGAATCAAGCTTGGTGCAGGATGTTTTTTGGCTTCGTTTTGAATTGCTGTCCAATAGTTAACTAATGCATCTAAATCTTGTTGCAACTCCTCCTGGCTTTTACCAACACCCGCCGTTCGAGCTATAACACCCATGCCTCTTGGCTTTTCAATTGCATCAATAATACGCTTAAGATCTGCTCTTTCTTCACCTTCTATACGGCGCGAAACACCGCCAGCACGAGGATCATTAGGCATCAACACCAAATAGCTACCAGCTAAACTAATATAGGTGGTTAAAGCCGCACCTTTTTTGCCACGAATCTCTTTTTCTATTTGGATAAGGACTTCTTGACCTTCCTGCAGATGTTTAATACTACGACGACCAGAAATATTAGATGGGAAATAGCTTTCAGCAATCTCTTTTAAAGGTAAAAAACCATCACGCTCACCACCATACGAAACAAAAGCGGCTTCTAAACTTGGATTGATTTTAGTGATTTTACCTTTATAAATATTCGCTTTTTTTTGTTCATGTCCAAGGCTTTCGATATCTAAATCATACAATCGTTGACCATCAACAAGCGCAACTCGCAGCTCTTCTTGCTGGGTTGCATTGATTAGCATTCTTTTCATTATTCTACACTCTTGATTAATCTTAATTAACAGTAGGTAGAATCTTATTATTGATAAGTGATTATTTTAACAATGATGAATAATGGTACTTAACTAAATTTGGTATACAGCATTCATTATTTTATTTATGTTATTTTTGTTATTATTTTATGTGAACCTGATACCGCTTACACAACATCAATATCATACATTAAGTAACATGCTAAATTAAAAAGCACTAAATATTTAAAAAAACCTAATTGTATAATTTATTGACACTATTAATATGGCTAATTTGCAAACCTATGTTTCTTAACGGCTTTAGCAAATAAACTAAATCTTTATGCAATTGTTTAAAATAAACATATTATCTAATTATAATGATTCTACTTACGCTATTTTATTTTGAAAAACTGTAATGTCTAACGCCATTGCTGCATTACAAGGATAAAATTATCCGCCACTATTATTAACGTTTCAGTCAAGGATAGCAAGCAAATTAAACTGGCTATTTTACAAACAGTTAAGAATTCATTTTTAGTTATATTCAACTTGCTTTAACCACACAATAAATAACTTATTTAATTTGCTTAAATTTTTACTGAAACACATAGTTACCTGAAACTTTTTTACAAAATTTTTTCTTACTAATTATCCCATTAACTAAAAATAAAACACTGATGCAATTATGCATAACAAAACTTAATCAGTATAATTAAGATAAAATAACATTATAATTTAAATATGAGATATATCTGTTTATGAACTCTGCCAATAAAATTGCCTTACTTAATTTTACTACTCGTTGGATTGAGCAATTCAAATACGCACCACAAAGCGAAGAACTACATGCCATCCCCTCGCCTTGTATTTTAAAAACTGACCATCTCACGGTATTTTGGCATCCATTCTTATTAGAGCCGCCAAGAGATCTATCGATTGTTGAACAAGTTATTGGTATCATTTTACATCCCTCTGCTCACATTTTTTATGGTACACAATATGCTGGTAATATGACGGCTAAATTTACCGACACAGATTTAACCTTAATTCAAGCATGGAACGATGATGACTTTTCAACTTTAGAACAAAATTTAATAGCTCATTTATCCCAACAAAAAAGATTAAAACGAACACCAACCATTTTTATAGCTACGACGGATGACAGCACAAAAATAATTTCATTAAACAATTTAACGGGCGAAATAGTAAAAGAGAACTTAATAACAGGAGAACTAACGACATTAACTAATGATTTGATTTCATTTTTTAATCAACTTACAGTTTTTCAGTAACTATAAGAACGTTAAAAATGTTTACAAAAATCTATTTTATCGTATACCTATTTGAAATTGTAACTTACAAAATAATGTGTATATAATGCAGTAATAATAATCAATTAAATAGGTGGATTATGTTTGAAAATTTGACAGCGGCACCAGCCGATCCCATTTTAGGGCTAGCAGACCTTTATAATAAAGATGAACGCACCAATAAAATTAATTTAAGTGTCGGTATTTATAAAGATGAAACGACCAAAACCCCTATTTTAGAAAGTGTCAGAAAAGCAGGGCATTTGTTACTAAATGACGAAACCACAAAAAGTTACTTTCCTATTGACGGTCTCAAATCCTTCAATATTGCAACGCAAACTTTGCTTTTTGGTAGTGAAAATGAACGAGCAAGAACTGCACAAGCACCTGGAGGAACAGGGGCTTTACGCATTATGGCAGACTTTTTAGCTCGCAAAACCAAAATAAAACGAGTTTGGGTTAGTAATCCAACTTGGCCAAATCATCGTAGTGTATTCCAAATGGCAGGCCTTGAAGTACGCGAATACCATTATTACAGTGCACAAACGTACACTCTTGATTTTGATGCCATGATGAGTAGCTTAAACCAAGTTACTGCTGGCGAAGCGGTATTATTCCATGGATGCTGTCATAACCCAACGGGTATCGATCCAACCCCAGAACAATGGCAAGCTATATCGAATCTTGCCTTAAAAAATGGTTGGTTACCACTGTTTGATTTAGCTTATCAAGGCTTTGGACAAGGTATAGAAGAAGACGTTTATGGGTTACGGTTATTTGCCAATAATCATCCAGAACTACTTATTGCAAGTTCATATTCTAAAAATTTTGGTTTATATAACGAACGAGTGGGAGCATTTACATTAATTGCGGCAAATGCTGAAATTGCCGATCGAGCCTTTAGTCAAGTCAAAACAATTATTCGAGCTAATTACTCAAACCCTCCTGCCCATGGCGCTAAAATCGTCTCTTATATATTAAACAATGAAGAATTAAAAGAAGAGTGGATCGATGAATTAACAAGTATGCGTCAACGCATTCACCGCATGCGACAACTATTTGTAAAAACCTTACAAGACAAAGGTGCAAATCAAGATTTTAGTTTTATTGCCAAACAAAATGGCATGTTTTCGTTCAGTGGTTTGAACGAAGAACAAGTACTAAAATTACGTAATGATTATGGCATTTACATCGTAAACTCAGGACGTATCAACGTGGCTGGTATGACATTAGATAACATGTCCAGACTTTGCGAATCAATTGTTGAAGTACTATAGAAATTTTAATAATAAACAGTCATAACAATAGAAACGCTCAAATAAAGGGTGTTTCTATTTACTTCCCCCTTTAAATTAATATGTTTTTTACTATAAAAAACAGGTTTAGATTTGGCATACATATCCTTATTAATCAAAAATTATTCTAATGATTACTTACACCTCCTCCTTCTTATTAGTATTTTATTCCATTTGGTTATATCAATAGAAAAACAGATTATTAGACGATACTCCAATAATTACTAATAATTATTGAGTAAGATAGTAACAATTATTGAGGATAGTTTGGTGGCGTCACATATTTTAGATTTTTTAATTTTGGGCAATAACTTTGGTACTAACGAAATGAGAGCAATTTGGTCAGAGACAAATCGCTTGCAAAAACAGGTGGATGTCGAAGTTGCTTTAGCTAAAGCGGAAGGCGAGTTAGGCGTTATTCCAATTGAAGCAGCCAATTCAATCATATCCAAAGCCGATGCATCTAAATTATCAATTGAACAAATTGCCGAAGAAGCAGCTAAAGCCAAACATTCGTTAATGTCAACAATTAATGCACTGCAAAAACAAGTCGGTGATGCGGGTCAATATATTCATTACGGCGCAACCACACAAGATATCGTCGATACTGCAACTGTTTTACAATTAAAACAATCTTTTACTGTAATTGAACGCGATAGCAAACTAGTGGCACTAGAACTAAAACGTTTAGCTAAAAAGTATCGGTATTTACCCATGGTTGGACGAACCCATGGCATGCAAGCACTCCCCACAACCTTTGGTTTTAAACTTGCCGTATGGTTAGATGAATTTATTCGGCACTTACAACGTTTAAGTGAAATCAAACAGCGAGTATTAGTCGGTAATATTAGTGGTGCAATTTGTACTTATGCCTCAATGGGCAAGTTAGGACCACAAGTTGAAACGCGTGCTTTAACAATACTGGGACTAAATACCCCTAATATCGGTTGGCAAGCAGCTCGTGACCGTTTTTCTGAATATGCATCAGTCATTGCGCTAATTAGTGGCACATTAGGTAAAATGGGCAATGAATTTTACAACTTAATGCGTACCGAAATTAACGAAGTTGAAGAACCGTTCTCGGAAGGAAAAATAGGTTCAACTACCATGCCGCATAAACGCAACCCAGCGGCATTAGAAGGTTTAGCCAGTTTGACAGCTCCACTTTTAAAAAGTGTCGCATTAATTCACGAATCAATGAAAGTTGAACATGAACGCGATGCCATGAGTTGGCGAGCCGAATGGATCGCACTACCAGAAATTAACCTTTATATTTCAGCACAATTACAGACAGCCCTTGCCGTACTTAAAGGACTTAAAATCAATGCAGAAAAAATGTTGATCAATTTATCACTACAAAATGGTTTACTACTATCTGAAAAAGTGATGTTTGAAATCGGCAAACGATTAGGCAAACAAACTGCACATAATTTAGTTTACCAAAGCGCCATGAAAGCATTTGAACAAAATCGACCATTTAAAGATATATTATTAGAAGATCCACATTTAAATAAAGAATTCACCGAATCCGAACTTGATGCTTGGTTAGATCCAATTAGCTATATTGGCTCTGCACCTGAAAAAGTAGCACAAGTTATTCAATATGCTGAACAGTGTGGAGTATTAGCATGAGCTTTCGCTTAATCACTCATAAAGACATTCCTGCTTATCAGGCTCTATTGCATAATGCTTATCAATCCACCACTCAATTAGGCATTCATTTTGCCGCAGCAACAATCACGCAATCGCAAATTGCTGACCATATTAATTCCAATGCCGTGTATCTATTTGAAAAAGAAGGTGATCTACTATCAACCTTAAGTATTCGCTTTCCATGGGGTAATAACCCAGGACCTTATGGGTTACCGCATTTAGGTTGGTTTGCAACAGCGCCACAATATAAAGGCAAAGGTTATGGTAATGCATTATGGAATTTTGTTGAACAGCAAATTCTAATTAACCAACTAAAATTACCTGCTGTCACGTTAGGCACTGCTGCAAATCATCCATGGCTTGCCCAAACTTATATTAATAGAGGCTATAAAAAAATAGGGCAAGCTAATTTAACACTCGATCATACCACACTTTATTTTGAAAAAATCTTAAATCATAAAAACTATACCGAATGGAAAAAAAGGAGTAATAAACAATGAAAAAAATAAGCAAGTTACTGTCCGCTCTTTTATTAACTAGCCTAGCCTTAATTGGTTGTGATAATAAATCCAATCACCAAGTAACAGAGCAAAATGTCATTAAAGTGGGCTCCACAGGACAAAGCTATCCAAACGGTTATAAACAAGATGGCAATTTAGTCGGATTTGATGTTGAAGTTACTGAAGCAATTGCTAACGAATTAGGCTATAAAGTCGAATGGATCATTGCTGAATTTGGTGGCTTAATGGGGCAATTTGATTCAGGGCGTTTAGATACTATTGCCAATGCAGTTGCGGTTACAGATGCTCGTCAAGCCAAATATGATTTTTCCAATACCTATAGCCTTTACGGTAGCCAAGTTGTTACCCACAAAGATAACAACGATATTAAGCAATTATCTGATTTTAAAGGTAAAACCATTGCCGGTGTGCTAGGCTCAAATCATATAAATAATCTAAAAAAAGCCTTTCCTAACAACGAAATAACAATCAAGACCTATGAAACACGAGATGGTGCAATGTATGACACGGAGTATCGACGAGTTGATGGTTATGTCAATTCTAAGCCAATATTACTGGCTGAAATTAAGCGTAAAAACCTACCGTTTAAATTAGTGGGTGAGCCAATTACTATTGAGCAAGTTGCTTTTCCATTTAGTAAAGATGAAAAAGGCCAAGCACTACGTGAAAAATTCAATCAAGCCATCGAAAAGTTACGCACCAATGGCACATTGAAAAACCTTGCAATTAAATATTTTGGTGAAGATATTACCCTATGAATTTTAATGTAAACTATTTTTTAAGTGTGTTTCCGCAGATATTACCTTATCTGCCAGTTACACTTTTTATTACCATCATATCGATTATGTTTGCCATTATATTTGGACTTGCGATTGCACTATTACGTAGCAATAAAATAATCATTATCGATTCGTTTTTTGCACTGTTTATTTCACTGTTTCGAGGTATACCTTCTGTTGTTTTACTGTTTATTATTTATTACGGATTACCACAAATTTTTCCTGTTCTAAAACAAATGGGCGCTACAACAGCAGCTATTATCTGCTTCAGTTTAAAATATTCGTCCTATTTAGCTGAAATTTTCCGGGCAAGTTTAAAGTCCGTTGATCAAGGTCAGAAAGAGGCAGGAATAACCGTTGGTTTAAGTAAAATACAAGTTTATCGAGGTATTATACTACCACAAGCTATGGTCAATGCCCTACCAAACGCTGGTAATATGTTCATTTCATTACTTAAAGATTCGTCTGTTGCCTTTTTTGTTGGCGTACAAGAACTATTAGCATCGGGGAAAATGTTAACCGCTAACTCATTTCTCTACTTCGAAACCTATCTAGCTGTAGGTATTGATTACTGGCTAACTGTTGTTGCCTATTCTTGGATACAAAAACAATTAGAGCGAAAGCTCAATGTACCTTATCATCGTTAAGGAGTAAGGTTATGATTTCTGTTTCGCATTTATCTAAACGTTTTGCAAATAATGAAGTATTAAAAGACATCAACTTAAATATAAAACAAGGTGAAGTTGTTGCCATTATTGGCCCATCAGGCTCAGGAAAATCAACTCTGTTACGTTGTTTAAATTTACTAGAAAAACCAAATACAGGCACTATCAAAATAGGAACTGTATCACTTAATAGTAAGCATTATAGTATTAAAGAAGAAAGCAACTTACGAAAACAGTCCGCTATGGTTTTCCAACACTATAATTTATTTAAAAATAAAACAGCATTAGAAAATATAACTTATCCATTAATTGTTGGTCAAAAAATGGATAAAACCAAAGCAAAACAACAAGGATTATCATTATTAGAACGAGTCGGTATGTTGCCATACGCAACACAATATCCCATCACTTTATCGGGTGGTCAACAACAACGTGTTGCAATTGCAAGAGCTTTAGCTGTTAAACCAAATGTATTATTATTTGATGAACCGACTTCTGCACTCGATCCTGAGCGAGTACACGAAGTATTGCAAGTCATGCTACAGCTAGCAAAAGAACATATTACTATGATTATAGTAACGCATGAAATGGAGTTTGCTAAGTACGTTGCAGATCGAATTATCTTTATGGCAGAAGGAATGATTATCGAAGAGGGACCAGCAAAATCAGTCATCGATAATCCTCAAAATGAAATTACGCAACGATTTTTACGCCAGCTAACTGACGAAATTGATTTTGAAATTTAGTTAAAAACTATACCAACTAATGATAATAATTTAACATTTAAAGAGTAAATAAATAAGATAATAGAAATTGACGAAAATCTAAACCTTTTGCTAGTTTATGAATATCTGTTAATAATTGCTCTGTTTTAGCTTGATCTTTAATCGCTGAATACAATTTTAACGACATTTCAGTTTGGCTATATGGGTTTTTAGGAGAACCTTTGGGAATATCAATACGCTGACTTATCTTTTTACCATTTTTAAGAAAAATATCAATAATTACATAACGCCCATTATAAGCTTCTGGATGTGGCGTAAGATGCGTTTGATAACTTCGTTTCATCTTCTGCATTAATTGTTTTATTGCATTTGAAATAGGTTGTGATGAAAACTGCTCAAAACCAAGTGGCAATCCTAAAAGAGTTAATGCTAAAACATATTCAGCCGAAAAACGTCCTTGCTGCGCCAATGAAGGGGTTTTATATATCAATGCAGCATCACTATTTGGCGGTGCAAAATAAATAACAATATTATTAATATTATCAAATTCAAAGCTAAGATTTTGGTAAAGTAATTGACCCGCATCAGCAATATAAGCAGCAGCTGAACAATAAGAATAATTTTTAAACCATAATCCGGGATCCACAATCTTCCAAGTTTTACCCCAATGACTTAAATCAAAATGTGTATTACCTTGCCCATAAATAGCCAAAAAACCTAATTTATCATCTAAAAAATCCTGATCGGCATGTATACCAGCTCTTAACCATTCAACGGATTGTACAGCATGCTGTGCTGCTAATCCTGCATGTAAAAATTTGATCGGAGTACCCATTAACAAACGCATTCCTGATGCTTGTGTAGCTGCTAATGTTAATGCCTGTGATAAAAAAGGTTCATCATAGAGATAACAAATAGCAGCAGTGGCAGCAATTCCACCCAAAGTAATAGTTGCATGCCAACCTTTTTCATAATGCTGTGGATTAACACTTTTACCCAACAAAGCCATCACTTCAATACCAATAACATAAGCCGTTAAAAAACGTCGACTATCAATCTTTTGTTCAATACTATCTAATCGAACACTAGCAATAAGAGCGGATAAAATAACGGCTGAGGGGTGGCCTCTAACATCTGAATGTACATCATCATAATCTAAACAATGCGCTTGAAAGCCATTAAAAAGTGCTGCTTGCCTTGCCGTAGCTAACTTTTTTTGACCAATCAGCAAAGCTCTAGTATTTCCACCCTCATCTGCTATCCATGCTAGTAATTTATGAACATCATCTTCCTGACAAGCTTGTAAACTACAGGCAAAATAATCGGTTATCCCCTTGATAGCACAATCAATAACTTGAGGATCACTGATTATTGAAGTATTTTTTATTAAAATGCTTAATTGTTGACCTAAATTCATTTTATATTCTCAATAAATACAATAATTAATAAAAATAACCATTTAATAAAATAATTTGCTTTACCATAAGTAACATAGTAAAAAATAAATAAAAAGTTAAAGATTATATGGTTATATTTTTATAACACAAAGTCATAAGCATGAATCTATTTATATAATCATTCTTGGCAATTGTTTTATGTGCTAAGATATTGCCATCAATTGTATTTAACATCACAAAAAATAAGTCTAATTATGTCAATTTGTTATGTTGCTTTAGGGAGCAACCTTGAAGATCCGTTTGCACAAGCTAATCGTGCTATTGAATCATTACGCTGTTTGCCTAGCACAAAAGTGGTAGATATTTCACCATTTTACCGAAGTAAGCCCTTAGGGCCACAAGATCAAAATGATTATCTTAATGCAGTAATTAAACTGACGACAAGCTTATCACCTATAGCATTGCTTGATGAACTACAAGCAATTGAAAAAGCACAAGGACGCGTACGCAAAGATAATCGTTGGGGTGCTAGAACCCTAGATTTAGATATTTTACTTTATGATGACTTAGTCATTAATAATGAAAGACTTACTATCCCTCATTATCATATGAAAAATAGAGAATTTGTACTCTATCCACTATTTGATATCAGTCCTGAACTTATTTTCCCCGATAACGACAAATTGTACGATTTAGTAGCTAAATGCCCTGAAAATGGATTAAAAAAGTGGAATAATTAATTATCTTTATTAATAACATATAGTTGTATTATTTTTCCTATTTTTTAACTATAAAAATGATAAAAAAAATTTGCCAAAGGCTGAATTATTGCTATAGTTTAGCGCTTTCAAATAATCTTTACTTAAGGGGATTGCAGTGAAAAAGGAACAAAAAGTAAATACATCTTCTCTTAGCCTGCTTTCAATTGCTGGGCTTGAGCCTTATAAAGAGGCAAAAGACGAGGAGTACATGAACCCTAAGCAATTGAAACATTTCAAACTTATTTTAGAAGCTTGGCTAACTCAGCTACAAGGTGAAATGGGAAAAACAGTTACGCATATGCAAGATGAAGCAGCGAACTTTCCAGATCCGGCTGACCGAGCAACACAAGAAGAAGAATTCAGCCTTGAATTACGCGCTCGAGATAGAGAAAGAAGGCTCATCAAAAAAATTGAAAAAACGTTAAAGAAAATCGAATCAGACGATTTTGGTTATTGTGAATCTTGTGGTGTTGAAATTGGAATCCGCCGTTTAGAAGCAAGACCGACAGCCGATTTATGTATCGATTGTAAAACGCTTGCAGAACTTCGCGAAAAACAAATGGGTATGTGATCCCAGTTTTATCTATCATTCCAAATCAGACCTATGCATTATATCGGTCGTTTTGCCCCTTCGCCATCTGGACCATTACATTTCGGTTCGTTGGTAACGGCTCTTGGTAGTTATCTCCAAGCTAAATCTTGTCGTGGTAAATGGCTTGTCCGTATCGAAGATATCGACCCACCACGAGAAGTCAAAGGGGCATCATCACTTATATTAAAAACGCTTGAAGCGCTTAATTTATATTGGGATGATACAGTCTTGTATCAATCATCTTGCAGTGAGCGTTACCGCACTGTTTTAAAAACACTAATAGATAAACAACAAGCCTATTATTGTGACTGTACTAGACAACGAATTCAAAACCTAACAAATGGTATTTACGATAACTTTTGTCGTGAACGACATTTATCTATCAATAATAAGCAACAAGTTGCTATACGTTTAAAACAAAATCATCCTATTTTTCAATTTAAAGATCAGATTCGTGGCTTACAAACAGTTGAAAAAGCAAGTGCGCAAGAAGATTTTATTATTCACCGCAAAGACGGCTTATTTGCCTATAACTTAGTGGTAGTTTTAGACGATCATGAACAAGGAATTACCGAAATTGTTCGTGGCGCGGATCTTTTACCTGTTACTGCAAAACAAATCTCACTATATCAACTGCTTGGTTTTTCTGTGCCAAGTTACAGCCATTTACCACTAGTATTAGATAAAAATGGCAATAAACTATCAAAACAAAATCATGCTAGCCCGATTGATTTAAACAATTTTAAAGCGTTAACCGTCCAGGCTTTACAGTTTCTAGGGCAATGTGTGCCAGAAGATTGGCAAGACGCCACTCAAAAACAGTTACTAGATTGGGCTATACAACATTGGCAAATTGACAATGTCCCAAAACAAAACAGCCAATTATCCACCGATATAAGATAAATTAGGGGTGAGCCCTACACGATGATTATGTAACAAATGCTTTTCTGGTTTAATCATTAATGAAGCAAGAATTCTTGCTTTTAATTGTTGTTTCTGTTCTGAGCTTTCCAACAAATCACGTAAATCAACCGCCGCATCACCAAATAAGCAGTAATGTAATTTACCGATAGATGATACACGTAATCGATTGCAACTTTTACAAAAATCTTTTGAATAGGGCATAATCAAACCAATTTTTCCTTGATAGTCGCTGTGCACATAAATCTTAGCAGGACCTGATAATGTTTTTTTGGGTTGTAACTCCCAACCCTGCGCAATTAGTTGTTTTTCAATAAAACTACCAGACAAGTGATAACGATTGAATGTATCGTTGCTTTCGCCTGTTTCCATAAGTTCAATAAAGCGCAACTCTACTGGAATATCTTTAATCCATAACAAATAATTATTTAAATTATCATTCATATTTTTCATCAAAACAGTGTTAATTTTGACTTTTTTTATACCTACTTCTAACGATTTATCAACACACTGCAGTAATTCTTTAAGCTTATCTTGACCAGTAATTAATTTAAATAAATGGGGAGTAAAACTATCGATACTAATATTAATCGCATTTAAACCAGCTTGATGCCAATGGTGAATATTTTTTAATAAACGCGAACCATTGGTCGTAATAGCGAGTTCTTTCACGCTGGGATAGGAAGATATGAGCGATAAGATATCAATAAAATCGCGACGCAAAGTGGGCTCACCACCCGTTAACCGAATTTTACGCACACCAAGTTCAGTAAATGTTGCAACAACATGATTAATTTCATTGAGCGACAAAAATTTATGTTTCTTGTTAGGCTGATAACCACTTGGTAAACAGTACTGACACTGAAAATTACACAGCTCGGTAATCGACAAACGTAGATATTGAAATCGACGCTGATAATTATCAACTAATTGCATATATACATTAAACACCTTATCCAAATCGGGAAGCATAACCATTTCTGCGTTATACCGCGGCTAATCCACCATATGAAAATATCACTTAGGTAAAAAAGCTTCAGAGTTTGATTCAGTCTAGCATAGGCTTTATTTTTTGACTATGAGCAAAGTGATTTTTATAACGTGTCTTCTTATTGAACAATTAAAACAGTAACGCTTTCCTAAAATAACACCGCCAAAACAAGAAAATTTTTATAAAAAATCCTCAGATAGATAATTGATTTTATTTTTTCGTTTTAAATTAAAATGAAACACTTATTGGGCGGTGTTTCATTTTGTTAGTAGCGAATTTTGTTCTTTATTTTAGAAAAAAGCGCTTTTACTATCTAACTGCAATAGTGCGTATTTGCGATCTCCCTAGGCTTAGAGTCACATTATACTATGAACTGTTAATCGTATTTTATGCTTATATTAAACTCTTTTACACATTAAAAAGGCTCCATTAAAATATGGACAGATCAAACTTTTAGCACCCACTAACACTCAGAAAACCAATTTAGTTTTTCTCGTAATGCAACAACAGGCCCAATAATAATTAAACTAGGACTACAGGCTTGCAAAGATAATTGTGCTAAATCACATAACTGGCCTGATATTACTTTTTGTTTCGTTGTTGTGCCTTCTTCAACAATTACAATTGGCGTATTTGCATTCATACCGTATTTAATTAATTGTTTTTCGATGTTACTGGCTTGAGATAATCCCATATAAAAAACTAATGTTTGCTTTTCAGCGGCTAAACTCTTCCAGTCAAGGTGACTACCATCTTTCAAATGACCAGTAATTAAACGTACGCTATGAGCATAATCCCGATGCGTTAATGGGATCCCACTATATGCAGAACAACCTGAAGCTGCTGTAATTCCTGGTACTACAGAAAATGGAATATCGGCGTTAAATAATGTTTCGAGCTCTTCACCACCTCGACCAAAAATAAAAGGATCTCCACCTTTTAAACGTACAACACGCTTACCTTTTTTAGCTTGTTGTAAAAGAATCTGATTTATTTGTTCTTGAGGTACACAATGAAAACCTGCTCGTTTACCAACAAAAATACGTTGAGCATCGCGACGGGTTAGATTCATAATTTCATCCGATACTAATCTATCATAGACAATAATATCTGCTTGTTGGATTTGCTGTAATCCCTTTAAAGTCAACAAGCCCGCATCACCTGGACCAGCACCAACTAACACAACCTCACCACGGGAATCAAGTGATGTATCAAATAGCTCATTGGTGAGTTTTTCAACATGATCTGAATCGCTATTAGCAATCGCTTGAGCTAACCTATCATGAGAAAATAGCCTTTCCCAAAAACGACGACGTTCCGTCACTGTTTGATAGGTTGTTTTAACTTTATTACGTAAATAACCGGCATATTTAGCTAATTTGCCTAAATGTTGAGGTAAAATGGACTCTAGTTTTTCACGCAATAATCGAGCCAAAACAGGAGCATGCCCTTCTGAAGAGACAGCAACCATAATAGGGGAACGATCAATAATTGAGGGCATAATAAAACTCGCATCTTTTGGAGAATCAACCACATTACAAAAAATACGCCTTTTTTCCGTCTCAATACTCACTCTTTGATTAGTTTCCTGACAGTCTGTTGCCGCAATAACTAACCATTTATCATCCAGTAATTCAGCATTAAACTCCCCTTGAACTAAAACTAGTTGTTTTTGTTCATTCCAGCATATGAATTGCTCGTTAAATTCATGCGCATTGACAGTTAAGCGGGCACCAGCTTCAAGTAATAATCGAGCTTTACGTTCAGCAACTTCACCGCCACCGACTAATAAGCAATCACGGTTTTCTAGCTTACAAAATAAGGGGAAATAATCCATAACACCTCAAAATAAAACATTATCTGTTTAAAAATTTATTAACAACTAACCTTTAATAATAGAAATTTATTAATTATCCTATTGTTAATTGCTTTGTTATTTTTTTATCACTAATTATGATTAAAACCAAATGTAATCCTAATTAATTTAACGTCTTTGGGGGATTGCTTACCATGCTTTCCCCCTTATATTGGTTATTTTAACCACATTTCCTGAATTAAACAGTTATTAAGGTCGATCTTCTTTGGGTGTTGAATACCAGTATCCCAGTCCCATAAATAATGCGCCAGAAACAAGATTTCCTAATGAAACCCATAATAGATTATGACCAATTCCAGCTAATGTGTAAGCATCGCTATGATGACCAAACCACGAAAGTGAAAAAAGTGTCATGTTCGCAACGGAGTGTTCATAGCCACAAGCAATAAATGCTAACAAACACCACCAAATAGCGATAAACTTTGCCGAACCTTCAACTCGATTAGCCATCCAAATCGCTAAACAAACTAACCAGTTACATAAAATACCCCTAAAAAATAATGCCGAAGCTGAAGCAGATGTTTTTGCTAAAGCCGCTGCATGAACCAAACTAGTATCCGTCGATAATAGGGGTGTTGCAGCATAAAAATACAATGCAGCAACAAAAATTGAGCCTAATAAATTTCCTAACCATGTTTGTGGCAATACTGTCCACATTTGAGTATTAGTAATTTTTTTGCATTTTACTCCTAGGGTTAAAAACATGGTATGCCCTGTAAATAATTCAGAGCCTGCAATTACAACCAACGTTAAAGCAATACCAAACGTTGCCCCCATAAGTAAAGGTCTTATTGATGGATCAACAAGGTTTCCTAAAGTAAAAATCAAAATAATACCTATTCCTACATAAGCCCCAGCCATAGCAGAACTTAGCCAAAAACCAAATGGGTTCGTTTTTGCCAAACGAACAATACGCGCAGCATTTGCTGCACATTTATTAATTGTCTCTGTATACATAATTAATTTATCCTTTTAAAAATACATTTAGCGCGACTTTACTTGTACGATCCCATCGTCATTAACATCTACTTCATAATGAGGGATTGAATATTGTTCATCTTCCAAACAATAACCATCTTTTAAACGAAAGCGTTGCTTTTTAAGCGGACTTGCCACCCATAACTCATTTTCATGTTCTGCTATAATGCCTCGGGATAAAACACTTGCCTTAGCAAATGGATCAATATTACTAATCGCATAAAGCTCAGTATTATTATAAGGGCGAAAAATAGCCACATGATCATTACCAACAAGTGCACAAACTCCTGTGCCAGGTAAAATCTCATCAAGTTTACAAATAGTTATCCATTGACTCATATTATTCCCCTAACATTACTTTACGTTCTTCTGCTGTTGCTGGGCGATGCTGATCACGCTCAGGTACGATTTGGACATTCTCATCACGTTTGTTACTATTAATAAAATGAGAAAATCGAATTTGACCTTCTGTATTTTCAACAGCTTCCTTCCATTCACATACCATTAATTTACGTAAGCGTGTCATTTCACTTTCTAACTCAGCATTTATGCCTAATTTATCGTCAATAATAACACTACGTAAATAATCAATACCGCCATCTAAATTTTCAAGCCAGACTGACGTCCGTTGTAATTTATCTGCGGTACGAATATAAAACATAAGGAAACGATCAATATATCGGATTAGTGTATTTTTATCGAGATCAGCGGCAAGTAAATCAGCATGACGAGGCTTCATACCACCATTACCACACACATAAAGATTCCATCCTTTTTCAGTAGCAATAACACCGATATCTTTTCCTTGCGCTTCGGCACATTCACGTGTACAACCTGATACGCCTAGTTTAAATTTATGTGGTGCACGAATGCCTTTATAGCGGTTTTCTAGCTCAACACCCAAACCAACACTATCTCCGACACCGAATCGACACCAAGTACTACCTACACAGGTTTTTGCCATTCTTAATGCTTTGGCATAAGCATGACCACTCTCAAAACCAGCCTCAATAAGCTCCTTCCAAATAGCTGGAAGATCGTCTTTTTGAGCTCCAAATAAGCCAATGCGCTGTGAACCTGTAATTTTAGAATAGAGCTGATATTTTTTAGCTATTTGGCCAACAGCAATTAATCCTTCTGGAGTAATTTCACCACCAGCACTACGTGGAATTATCGAATAAGTACCATTTTTTTGAATATTACCTAAGAAAATATCATTACTATCTTGTAGAGGAATCAAATTATCTTTAAGAATATAATCATTCCAACATGAAGCTAATAAAGATCCGACGGTAGGTTTACAAATTTCACAGCCATAACCTTTACCATGTTTTTTAATCACTTGCTCAAAAGACGTTAAGCCCTCAACACGGATAAGATGATATAACTCCTGACGAGAGTATTTAAAATGTCCGCATAATGCATGGCTGACCTCAATGCCTTGTTTAGCTAACTCTAAATTAAGAATTTGTGTAACAAGTGGAATGCAGCCTCCACACCCAGTCCCAGCTTTAGTTTCAGCTTTTATTGCTGCAACCGTATGACAACCAGCATTAATGGCATTAACAATTTTTTCTTTAGTCACATCAAAACAAGAGCAGATTTGTGCTGAATCGGGAAGCGCATCAACCCCCATAGCTGGTTTTGCTCCTGCATGTGCAGGCAGTATCAGCGTATCTGGATGTTCAGGTAGATCCATATCATTAAGCATTAATTGCAATAAATTACTATAATCTGACGTATCGCCAACCAATACCGCACCCAAGAGTTTTTTATTATCATTCGAAACAACCAATTTTTTATAAACTGGCGTTGTTTCATCTAAATAAACATAACTATGACACCCTATTGTTTTTGCTTTAGCATCGCCAATGCTACCGACATCGACTCCCATCAGCTTTAGCTTAGCGCTCATATCGGCGCCTTCAAATTTATCTGTTTGTCCCATTAAATGCGCTAAGGCTATCTGAGCCATTTTGTAGCCCGGTGCAACTAAACCAAAAACCTTGTTTTGCCAACAAGCACATTCACCAATAGCATAAATATCAGGATCCGAAGTTTGGCAATAATCATTAATAACAATTCCCCCACGAGGACCAATTTCTAACTCGCATTCTTGAGCTAATTTATCATTTGCTCTAATGCCAGTTGAAAAAACAATAAAATCGACTTCAAGTGCAGAGCCATCCGCAAATTGCATGATTTTCCCAGCAGGTGTATGAATAATTTCTTGAGTATTTTTACTGGTGTGAACACCTACCCCCATCTCCTCAATTTTACGACGCAGTTGTTCTCCACCCTGAACATCCAACTGTTCGGCCATAAGCACTGGAGCAAACTCAACCACATGCGTTTCCATACCTAAGTTTTTTAAAGCTCCAGCTGCCTCAAGTCCAAGCAATCCACCACCCACAACAGCGCCTTTTTGACAACGCTTTGCACATTCTTGAATAGCATCAAGATCTTCAATCGTACGATAAACAAAACAATCCGAACCATCAGCACCTTTAATCGGTGGTACCCAAGGATAAGATCCTGTCGCAATAATCAATTTATCATAAGCAACAATTCGCCCTTGTTGAGAATGAATCTCCTTACGCTGACGATTAATTAAAATAGCCCGTTCATTAAGTAAGACTTTAATATTATTCTCTTCGTATAAACCTTCACGAACTAGAGAAAGCGCTTCTGCTGTGTGACCAGAAAAATAAGAAGAAAGATGTACCCGATCATAGGCAAGACGAGGTTCTTCACAAAAAATAGTAATATTGAATTGATTGGGCTGCATTTTATCAATTAACTCTTCAATAAAACGATGCCCAACCATCCCATTACCAATAATAACGAGGTTGGTTTTACTCATACATAACTCCAATTTTAATTTAATTAAATTGCTAAAAAATTTTAATTTAATAACATTGTATGAAACTGTGCATAGAATATAACTACCCTCAAGGATTACTACTTTAGTAGTACTTAAATATCAAACTTGCAAAAACGTACTTAAAATAATTGCTAATTTTAGCTAAATTAGTATAATTAGCCGACTAAATAAATTGAGTAATGATAATTGAATTACAATTCAAGAAAGCTGCCTTCACGTGAAACCTTAGCTCGAGCACAAAGATTTAATAATGACATCGTTGATGTTTCTGGTGTTGATCTGGTTTTGAGCTTAATAACAACGGCCGATCTAATTCGTGCTAATATCTATGCGCAATTAGATAAAGATTACGGCGTTTCTGAAGGTAAGTTTGCCTTATTGATGTCATTGTTTTCAGAAGGTGAAACCTGTGCCAGTGATCTTGCTTTGCGCATTGGCGTAACACCAGCGACAGTATCAGTAATGGTTAAACGAATGCTGGCAGCGCCAGAGCCTTTAATCTCGATGTCAAAAAGTGGTGATGATGGTCGTTCTCGATTAATCACTTTAACACATACAGGCGAAAAGCTGATTCAAAATGCATTACCCAATCACCTAAAATCAATTCGCGCTTTTGCACAAGTACTCAATTCGCAAGAACAAGAGTCTTTAATATTGATGTTACGTAAATTATTACGAAAATAACGGACTTTAATCATTAAAGTTCTTCATTTCACTTAAATAGTTAGCTGACTAAATAAATGGAAAATAAGCTATATATGAAAAAAAATGTCAAAATTCCTGTTATCTTTTTACTCCTGCTAATCTTTGGCTCATTTTTAATCTTTTTAGGATCAAGAAATGATGCGGTCTCGGTTGCCAAAAGCATCAAATCTGGTGTATTAACTGCCGATGAGATTAATATTGCCTTTCAAAATGTCGGAGGAAAAGTCACCAAGCGATTTGTAGAAGAATCACAAATAGTAAAAAAAGGTGATCCTTTAATGCAATTAGAAGATATTGATACCAAACTAGCTATCGATCGACTACAAGCTTTAGTTGATAGCCAAAAGGCGGCAGTAAACCAAGAACAAAAAAATATTGAAATCACTGAAAGTGAAACCAACCTTTCAGAATTATCAACTTGGCGAAAAATAGAAGAAGTGCAAGCCAATTTAGAAGCAGCAAAATCGACTCGAAACCTAGCTAATACTGAATTTGATCGCCAAACCCAATTACGTAAGTCGGGGGGAAACTCGCAGTCACAACTTGATAATGCTCGTAATGTTTTTATTAATGCAAAAATGCAAGTTATTCAAATTGAAAGTCAACTTTCTACCTTAATGATTGGTGCGACGCCTGAACAAATTAGCCAATTTGAGCAAACAAAAAATGCAACAGGAATGACAATACAATCAATCTTAATTGCACGACAAAAACTGCTAAACCGCCAAAATCAATTAACACAGCTTCAATCACAACTCGCGCAAGGCGAAGCTGAATTAAAACAACTACAGCTTAATTATGATCGACTAACATTAAGAGCACCCGAAGATGGAAAAGTATTAAAACTTATGTTTGAAGATGGCGAAATGGTACCAAACGGTGCGCCAGCAGTCTTATTAGAAACCGATCGTAAATATATCGACATTTATGTGAATGAAAAAATGGTTAATGATTATCAACCAGGCACAACGGTTACAGCAAATGTAATTGCACTTAACAAAGAAGTAAAAGGAAAAGTTCGCTTTGCCACCGCTGCACCATCATTTGCTGATTTACGCATGACACGAGAACGAGGTCAAGCTGATTTAACCTCTTATCAAGTTAGAATTTACATAGAATCAATTCCTAAACTATTAACTGGAATGACACTTGAGGTTGAAAAATGATGCAAAACATCATTAAATCCATGCTTGAAGAGCTTGACGCCATGTTGTCTGGCCATTTTATACCTTATTATAAAGTTTCGCTTGGCTTAGCTGCTATTGTTTCGCTTGTTTTTTCAATTGTATTAAGTCATGGAGCTGTGTTTGAAGGAAAAATTGCAGTTATTGATCTTGATGGTTCTCATTATTCGACTGAATTAATTAGCAAAGTCAATACATCGCCTTATATTGAAGTGACAGAAGTAATAAGATCGCCAGTAAATCCAATAACATTGGTTTCACACGACCGTAATTTAGGTGTTTTATATATTCCTAAAGGTCTAGAAAAAAGCTTAAAAAAAGGCGATCAAACAGTACGCCTAGGCTATTTTGCTGATGATACAAACGATGCACAAAATGCCAAAGTACTACAAAGCCTTAATGAATATATTCCAGAATTGGGGGCTGAACTTAGTGTTGGTAAAGTTGCAGCATTAGGACTTGGTAAAGAAGGCATTGAAGCAACTTTATCACCAATGCAACTTAAAACACGATATATGTTTAATCCAGCAAGCTCGTCCACCATATCGACGATTATATATTTTGTCTACTTTTTCTCGTCACTGACTTACGGCCTAACCTCATTAATGATTATTGGCCGCTTGAAAGTAACTGGCATGTGGGAACAAACAATAGAAAGAGGACTCTTACCTTTATTAGCAAAAACAATCCCTTATGCACTATTTTTTACAACAGCATTAACGCTTATCACAGCCATACTTGTTATATTTGGACAACTGCGTTTTGACGGTAACTATTTTGCTTTTGTACCGAGCATATTTATGACCGGATTAGCATTTGGTTGGCTAGGATTGTTACTGTCTTGGAAAACTAACAACCCAGGAGAAGGCGCTGGTCGAATGATTTTCTTAGTACCTCCAGGGTTTATCATGGGCGGTTCAACAATGGCTGTGGGAATAATGCCAATTTGGACTTACTATGTCAGCCATGCTTTCCCATTAGTTTGGTTATTTAAATTTTTCCGCGATTTTGCCATGCGAGGGCGTTCACTGATTGATATGTTAGCAACTTATGGGGCTTTCATCATCTATTTAACGATTATTGCTTTTGTCGTGATGATATTTGTTGAGCGAGCAAAAAAGACAGAAAAGAACTAATTTTTGTCAAAAACTTTCAGGTAACACCTACGTTTAAGTAAAAATTTGATACAACATCACATCTTTTTTACCCCCCTAGGTGAATTTTCACCTAGGGTGAAATTTATTATTGATACCTCCTTTTGTTTTGGAGTATCACAACAATAACTTTATAAAGCTGATGCTCACTAAAGCAACTTTTCCAATCACAAAATTTAGATAACAGTGCCCAATAAAATACTATTCACACAATAACTCAAATCACTTCCCCTATAAAAACTACCTTTAAGTTATCATCTAAACGATTCAAACCAAATTTCATCAAACTCTTCTTGATAACGCTGTAGTTTAAAATAAAGCGGAATACAAACTGCAATCACCGATAAAAAAGTACTCAAAACAATTATTGATAATATTTCCTTTAATTCAATATAATTAACAGCCAATAAAGCAACAATAGAATACAGGCAAAAAACAAGACTAAAAAAATAAACCGTTGGGAAAATCAATAATTCATCATTTTCTTCGATACGTTGGATGGTTCTATCCGATAATTGCATAATATAAATTTCATTACTTCCTTGCGCAGCAATCATTTGCCCCTTTTGTCCCTGATTTACCCCATCAGCAGCCAGTGCTAATGCAAGCCATGCATGGCTTTCGCTTAATTTACCTAAATTAAGATCTAATGGATAAACTTTATTTGGCGCAATTATAATTTCGCCATTAATATCAAAAAATGTCTCCTTTAAAATATTTAATGCAGAAGAAGATAAAGATGTCGTCCATAATTGATTAACTCGTTTCTTTTCAACCTGCTCGGCTTTAATTAAATAACCAATATCATCACTTAAATCAGTAAGTTCAGTTTTAAGAGGTCGAAACACTCTTAATTTGGATAGATTTAATGCTTTCTTAACATTAGAAAATAATAATGCACAGCAATATTCACTAAAAGATAATTGGTTCTTAACATCGTATACCAAATTAATCATTAAAATAGATTCATCATATTTTGTATCTATCCATTCATGGATGATTTCAGGCGAAGGTATGCAATCGGATAACACAATATCAGACTCGTTAATATTAATATGATTTGAATGACAATAATTGGCTAAAGTCATAACCGCAGCATCTGAACTTTGAGTCATATTTAATAGCACTTTGATTTTTGACAAGCTATTAATTTTAGCTTTCATTGGCATAATAATTTTCTCAAACACATAAAATAGTGGTGAGCTGCTCATTTCATGTATAACTGAAATCGGCATTACTTTATCGGGATTCATTGGTTGACTGCCTTCTAGCCCCATAACTTTTAAAGCAAGATTATCGATTTCTGTTAAATAACAATAATCAACTAACCCAATTGATTTTCTTGCCCATATCTGCCATCTTGCTAGTTTATTTTTAATATTTAAATTAAAAAATAGAGCTTTAATTAATTGTGAATGGTAATAACTATAAATAAACCCCGTTATAGATAAACTAAAAAATAGCGGTACGATAACAAGATAAAAGCCCCCTAATAATAAATTAGATAGCACACTATTTTCATTAATGAGTAACACTATAAATTCAAAAAAAATGGCGCTCAACACAAAAACCAATAAATAAACCCAGATAGAAAAATTCTTAGGTAGTGCTTTTTCTGGTATGTTAGGTACTCTCCATTTCATGCTTCACTCCCTACAACAGATAATGTTGAAATAAGCTCACAGCCGCAAGCGGCTTTACAACCATTAATGGCAACAGATCGATTATACATTTTCCAAGTCGGATGCCCGTCAACAATATTATTTACACCATGCCCCTTTATCGGACACGATACCTGATCGCCAACTAATGCAACTGGCTTACCGTCAAAAATAGCACCAGATGCACTTATCACACATCCTCCATGGGTATGCGGATCGCCTAATCGAATTACACCTTTCATAAAGTCATTCCTAAAATTAGCCTAAAATATTTTTACCTTTCCGCCCCAACCTCACAACGTATTTTGTCCCAACCTTGATAAGGTTCGGGTTTTAGATTTTTTATTGAATTTACCCGTAATTGATATTCTTTATTATCAATAAGGCTATCATAGGCACCAAATCTAGAGCTATCCCTAACCCTTTCATCAAAAAATGCCGCTGATGGGTAAAAAATTTGATAGTTGCTTAATCCATGTTCATAATCAATTCGATTATATCTATAAGAAGCCCCAAATATCACCTCATGATTTTTTAAGACAAAATAGCCGGTATTACCCGAAATAGTAATCGGTGTATTTGGTTTTCCCGGTTCATAATAAGTATCCTCAATTGGCGAATCATCCACCCCAATAAAATAATCAACTTCTTCTCCTGGTACTGCTGCCATTGGGGAAACCATCGCTTTTATAAAATGTCTGCCACCATCGACTGAAAAAACAAAATCGGACAGATCATTGGTGGGAATAGCAATATACTGTTTGCCAGGGTTATAGTAGTTAAATTTCGGTAAATGATAAGCTGTATAAAATCGTTTGGTAATTAAGGTATGAATATTATTTTTATCATCATGATACCAAATCAATCCACTGCAATTTTCGCCTTGTAACTCTAAATAACGATCGGCGTCATAACGATAAATCACCTGCCGCTTTTTACTGACATAATAAAAGGAATAATCTAGCAAATCACCATTTCTGGCAATACTATGGAATAATTGATAACCTTCTTTGGGTAATGGTTTAGGCCACATAAGTGGCATTGGCTCGGTGGAGGGGAATGGCGCAAAAGTCGATAAAATCACGACCAAAACCACGGGTACAACAAATAACATTATCAACAATTTGGTTATTTTCTGTTTCATGCCTTAATTCCTTATTTAGCTGTGCCTAACAAGTGTTGATAGACCTCTAACACGGTATGGTTATCGGGCAATTGAGTTCCTTTGGCATTATAATCGCAGCGCATTTTATCCCAACCAGTATAGTCACTTGGAATTGGGGGAATACTTTCAGGGATAATTTGGCTTCTGCCTAAAATAGCTTCTTGTTCAAGCTGTTCTTTTTTCGATAACATATACCAACCTTTGGTGCCAAATGGCGCTTCTGATGCATAAAGCTGACCATCTTTGCCTAAAATAAAAGCCTGATCATTCACCACATCGTATTGCGGTGAATCATGATTACCTAAATAATGCCCAACCCCTAAACGGATACTTCTAAATGAACGCCCTCCATCAATGGAAGT
The DNA here is from genome assembly GCF_001690675.1 of Gilliamella sp. Occ4-3. Taxonomy (NCBI): domain Bacteria; kingdom Pseudomonadati; phylum Pseudomonadota; class Gammaproteobacteria; order Orbales; family Orbaceae; genus Gilliamella; species Gilliamella sp. Occ4-3. The sequence continues at coordinate 57,413 of NZ_LZHR01000041.1, read as the reverse complement.
ATATATTGCCGACACATCCGACAATGGGATTGAAAGATAGTTTTTTGCTGGATGCCGATAAGGCTCTGTATATAGATCCCAAGAATGAGCGTCTAAAAGGTAATAAACTTGTTCTTTATCATCAATAAAATAAGCTTGCCCTTCACATCGATAGCCTGTCAATAAAATATAACGGTTTTCATCAAAACGGTACACAATTTGCGAGGGAGGAACAATGGTGGGCTTTCGTATATTATTAACTGGCGAAAGTGCCAATATTCCCAAGATAAAGAACAGATAACTCACCAGTTGCCATCGCTCACGATATTGCTTAATTAGCATAATAATAAATAATGCTCCCCCTATAAGGGTCGATAGTACTGCTAACATCATTGGTTAACTTCTCCTTTCTGTATCTGGCACTGGCAGTGGCCATTGTTGTTCTGGATTAATATAGAAACCAAAAACTTTACCGCCCACCGTGACCGCTAGTTTAGCGACTTGTTTGGCAGCGACTTTCGTTATAATACTTCCGCCACCCACAAGCAAAGCCCTTTGGTAAATAGTTTCAACCTGCTTAAATTCATTTATTACACCATCTGGGACTTTTCCCTGTAAAAAGTTCATACTGTTTTTAATTTCTTTCGGTAAAATACCATCATTTTTATACTTTATTGTGTCTGAGTCTTCATTTTCTGGTGAGCGCCAATCGGCAAGATGAATTAATTGTTGCCACGTTCGGCGGTTTTCTTTACTGCAAATATTGACTTCGCCTAACGCAAGATCAAATGCCATGATATGAGAAGGGACTTGCTCGTTTAAGGTAATACCTGAATGATGGGAACTGTCTTCGGCTTGCTCTGTCTGTTTTTGGACATATTTATAAACCTTTTGTTTTAGTTCTTCACCAGACGGAAAACACCATACCTCGAATTTATGCGGATCATCTGTAAAACGAAAATGGGCAAATCCTGGCAACCATTCGGGATGCTCTTTTAATCTGTCTCGAGGCCATGGATAATAATAAACGCTATCAAGTGAATGATTAGAACTACCGATGCGTTTTTTGGGTCTATCTGGATAAGGATAATAAAATTCATATTTAGGATAAGGTTTATACTCGTCAGATTCTTTATACCACCTTTCATGTTCATCATATTTATTTTTATCTAAAAACAGATCATTATAATAAATCGCTTTAGCTAATTTTGTTTTCGCACTTTTTCCACATCCGGTATAAATAATTGGTTCAGGAACTTGTTCACCATTAATATTTAACTTTTCTCTAACTCGATATCTTGCATTACTCACCGATCCCGTTTCAGTCGGCGAATAAACACCATGCTCCTTATCTTTTTCTAATTGCGCAATAATTTTGTCATCTACTTTATAATAAATAATAATTTTATCTTTAATATTATCGTAATAGCCATAAACAAAGCTGCCGTTCTCAATGGGGTTATGTTGATTGACTAACGCGATTTCATCTTTAGTTAAATAAATATACATTTTATACATAAAAGAAAAGCTTTCTTGTTCGGCATCGTATTTTTTTATAATATCGATCTGTCTATCCTTTAACGCCTTTTTATCAAGGTATTCAGGCACGGCTATTTCAAAGGCTCCTTTTGGTCTAAAACAGATAAATTTAGTGGGATCTTCACCCACAGTCATACGATGACCAAATGCGCGTTGTTTTAAATTGTTACCACATTGATTAAATACGTGATTAGGTATACCTTGCCAGCCCATGCCCTCAACACTACGCAATGAAACCACTTGATCATTAGGACTAAAGTAGTTATACACTTTGCCAAAGTTATTTCGACAATAAAGCGGATTGGTAAAATCATAATCCTGCTTTGAAGTATTGAGCATACCGCCTTTAATAGTTTTAGCAGCAACTCCTTTTTCAATTAACGTTTCGGGATCTTCATATTTGATTTTTCTTAAATCTTGCCCATCTTTTATGGCTTGCACAAAATTAATAAAGGTTTGCTTACGCGCTTTGTTAGTTTGCACCCCCATGCCAGATTCTTTCGAATGTGATTCTAAAAAAGTGTAATCAAAAGCATACGGTGAGTGTGCAAGTATCACACAATCAGCCGGTAAATAACCTTTCTCAGCTAGCATCATATTAGCTAGCATGGTAATAATTGTCCCTTGACTATGCGCCACAATATTGATTGGTGCTTCCTTCAACTTTTTATCTTTTCTAATTTTAATAATTAAATCGGCTAAGCGACGAGCGGCAAACACCATATAGATGCGATGTGGGTTGTAATAAGCTTTAGCCCCTTTCTGCGATCCCAATCGGGCAACTAAATTCGTAAACGAGGTAAACCCTGGACCATACATATCGGGAATGCAGGTGGTTGCATCCGAAAAAGGACCACCATTGCGAGTAAAATGGTAATCAATCCAATTACCAAAATGATCATGATTTAATTTTGAAAAACCATAAATTTCAGCCAGTTCTTTAGTCTCTTGTTCAATCCAATAGGCATCATAAGGTAGTTCATCTGGCTTGCCCTTTTCTAATCTGGCTTTATAGGCTTCTTGTTCACTATAGTAAGTATCAACATCGACTGGTTTATAACCCCAATAAAATGGAATAACAGGCGAATTACCTTTATGTTTTTCTACTTTAGGTTTTAGTGGTGGTTTAATTTTTTCTGTTTCTTCCCACTCAGTTAGCATCTGCATTCTGGGTGAAAAGTCGTCATCATCAACTTTAGCCCATTGCCACTTGTTAGGCTTTAAATCACAACGCCCTAAGCGCTTATTTAATCCCTCACAAATCCCTTTATCTAAATTTGGGAATGCTTCGCCAACATCATTTACGCCATGAATCAAAATCACAATACATGGCAATGGCGCAGGCACGCAAACATTTTGGGTTAGCATGGCATCAGTAGAGTTTGAGGGTAAACCAATCACACCGTCAACCTCGGTGATACTATCATCTGAAGTATGTGTATTAGACATCGGTTAATCCTTGGTTAATATTTCTATTTTCAGTTGTTCTAATTCTGTCATTGGTAACATTTGTGTTTCACCATTTTCATCAGTCATCCCGTCTTGTGTGCTACCATCGCTAAAATGAATTCGATAAGGATGGTTTTTTAATACTTGCGATGATGAACCATTGAAATGTAATTTAAACTTACGTGAAAAGTCGCCTTTATTAAATGAAGGGGTCACTTCTTTAATACTTTCGGCACCAGAATAAGAGAGTAAAGCTGTTTTTTGTAAGATGCTAGTTGGTGCAATTAACTCTATCGTGCCATTTTTAATACGAATGCCAGCGCCACCACTAAGTAGTAATAACTCTTGTTGAGCATTGATTGTTACTTTACCGCCACTACTGGTTATAAACATATTTTTTTGTGCAGTGAGTTCTAATTCATCTGACTGCGCTTGAATTTCAACCCTGCCCGATGCGGCAATCAGCTTAATCCCCAATTTGTGCGCAAAAATAGAGACCATTTCACCAGCTGCCATTGATAGCTTTTTGAAAATATTCACGCTAGCGTTTTTACCAGCAGTAACAATAATATTTTCACTGGCTGCACTTTGGATGCTTTTTGATGAAGTTTGCGCTATGCCTTGATCACCATGAATAACAACCGTTGGTTGCTGTAATTGATTGGTTGCTGATTGCAATGCTTGTTGTTGGCTGATTTCGGCAGGTTCGGCACCGCTTGATTTTCCACACTCAATTAGCGCATAAGAAATATTTAAAGATTTTTCGATTTGTTTTATTGAATCTTGCATTTCAAGCTGTTGGCCAGCGGCTTTTTCTTGCTCTGTGGTGGTAACATAAACTCCTTTACCCGCTCGTATTGCCCCCCACTCATCGGTGCGCAGTTCAAAGCCTTCACCCCGATTAATTTTTTTATTATCAACTAAATGCCCTAGATTGAGTTGTGTTTTACCGTATTCGGTGGCAAGTTTGATATGCTCTTGCCCGCGCTTATCATCCATTCGCAACTTGTTATTGGCGGGTGTTCGAATTACATTACGGTGTTTGTTGATGAGCGAAACATGGTCTGGATGGGCACTGTCATGCATTGCATGGGCAATATAGGGACGGTCAGGATTGCCATTCGTAAAAGCAACGGCAACTTCGGTACCCTCAATAAGGGGAAAATGAAAGCCATAAGTATTTCCTGAATAAGGCTTGGCAAGCCTAACCCATAAACTTTCTTCGCCTTTTTTCCAGTTTTTTAAATCAAAGTTAAACTTAATACGATAGCGCCCTTGAGGGTCAATATAGCCATAGGTATCGTGATTAGGACTGGTCACTCTTGCCGGTAGTGTACCGCTTACTTGTGGCCACGGTAATGGCGCAGGACGATAAGGTTTAAGTACATTAAACGGTATGGCGGTAAAGTGGGTTTGGTATGATTCGGTTCGGTCACCATGACTACGGGTTGCAACAATAATAATGCCGTCTTTGATATCGTTAATTGGGCAGCCATCAATAATAAGAAGTTGCCCCGGCACTAACTGATAATCATTACATTTTCCATAAATGGTTAATTGTTCGGTAATATGTTGTTGATGGCGGATGTGGGCATACCATTTGCCACTTTCAACAATTTGAATATCTCCCTCTGTTTTATGATGCTCTTCATAACGATAGTCATCGCCTCGGGTTGTGATATCTTTTTGTTGACTATTGTCGGTGATGTGAAGGTTGTTATTTGCCGTGCGGTAGTTGTAATCATTAATACGCACCTGATTGGGTTTGGTTTTACTGCTAAACTGCAAATCCCATACGCTATGACGGCGACTATCATTTAAACCACTGGGCTGCTTAATTGCAATATTACCCGCCTTTTTTAATCCTTGTTCATAATCACTCATGACCATGACATCACAGCGATGTTTTGGATGCGTTTCAAAATAAAACCAGATACCAACATCAGCTAATAAACGCTGAATAAAGCTTAAATCACTTTCTTGCCACTGGGTAATAAACTCACGAGCAGGGTAAGTTTCATTTAACTCCATTCGAAAATCAATCCCGATAAAACCGTGATTACGCAACACCTCTTCAACGACTTCAACGACGCTTCTATTTTGAAAAATAGCACTTTGATGATGGTTAGCTAGCAATGCCACTTTAGATTCAAACACCACCCGATAGTGAGCTTGGTCTTCACTCATTGAGACAAAACTAAATTCAGTAATCACCCCATAGAGTGTGCGGGGTTTATCTTCAATATCCAGTGAGCTTATTTGGGTGAGTGTAAGTGGTAAGGGGTTGGGATGAAAAGTCAGTGATGCGGTTTGGCTGAGTACTGAATCGATGGATATCTGACGATTTGTGCTGGTAAAATCAATGCAATATTGCCAAGGCTGATTTAGCTGCTCTTTGCCTTCGAGTGATAAGACCGAAATTTCGGTTGTCATCTCAAGTCCATCTATCGAAAACGAATAACGATTCAACGGGGTGATTCTGGCAAGTGAATCAAGATGACTGGCTAATTGATCTATTATGCCCATAGCTTAATCCTTGTTTTATATTTATAATTTTGGTTATATAAAATAAATCATAAGGTAATCTATACCATTAAAATACGTATTTTTTTTGAACAGTCAAGAACTTTTTTATGCCATTAATAGAATGAGTTACTCAATTAAGTAATAGATTTAAAAGGTAATTTGTTGTGTTAATATGACGTATTAACCCTTTTAGATAAAAATATAAAATTTGGAGTAAAAATTAAGATACACAATTTAGCTACCGCAAGTGAATCTATTCCTGTACGTTCGACATACTCTTTTGCCGCATTGGGATCTGTAAAAGCACTATCTTTGTTATCGACAATAAGATCGTCTTCTTGCCCGCCAAGCCGCCCTAATTCGGCTTCAACACTGGCATTATATTTATGACTAAAAACAACCATTTTACTAACTATGTCAATGTTTTCTTCAAATGGGTGATACAAGGCATCAATCATAATCGAGCGAATTCCTGCCTCTATTTTTGTTTGAATATCACTGATATTTTTATGATGATCCAAATGTAACGCAAAAGGAAAATAGTGAATGCTTGCTGCTGTTTCACAAATACTGATTAAATATTGTATTCCTGCGTAACTATAAGTTGCTGGCTTTGCAGCAAGTATCACGGGAGATTGCATCTGTTTAGCGGTATCAATAACAACTTGGATGAAAAGCAAATAAGATTTTATATTTTTGTGATCGGAATCTATTTTTCAATAGTAACGCTCAACTAATAGATAATTTTCTATTTATTAATAATTAAAAGTAAAACCTGATCCAGATCACAAATAAACTTTTTTTATATTGCAAATAGAGGTTAGCATGTCAAAATGTTACCCGTAACTAGTTGGATGTACGAAGGATCAATAATGACTAAAAAAAATAAACAAGTTTTTGTATTAATGGGAGTATCTGGTTGTGGTAAATCAGCTGTTGCCAAACAAGTTGCTTACAATCTGGATGCTGCTTTTTTAGATGGTGATTTTTTACATCCAAAGGCTAATATTTTAAAAATGCGGAGCGGTACGCCATTAAACGATGAAGATCGAATGCCTTGGCTTAGCTTAATCAGTAATGCTGCCTTTGCCATGAGTAATGTCAACGATGTTTCAATTATTATTTGCTCGGCATTAAAACGAAAATATCGAGATATTATTCGCGGTGAGAATGAAAACGTACATTTTATTTATTTGAAAGGAAGTTTCGATGTAATCGCTGAAAGACTAGCTAAACGTAAAGGACACTACCAAAAAACAGGGATGCTTCAATCTCAATTCGATACTCTAGAAGAACCAACTACTGATGAAAAAGATGTCTACAACATCAATATTGAACAACCATTAGAAAAGGTTGTGCACGATACTGAAAAAGTAATACGCACAATATGTCATTGTTAAAAAAATAGAAAAAAAATAAGACGAGGTCAATGTGAATCCGACTATTCAGGCTATAACTCAACGAATTATTGAGCGTTCTAGGGTATCTCGTACCAATTATCTGCAAAAAATAGAACGTGCTATGCATAATAAAGTAACTCGATCTAGTTTACCATGTAGTAATTTAGCCCATGGTTTTGCTGCTTGTTGTAGCGATGATAAAAGTGATCTAAAAAACATTTTAAAAAGTAACATAGGGATTATTAGTTCTTATAATGACATGTTATCAGCTCATAAACCGTATGAGTTTTATCCTGAACAAATTCGAAAAGCACTTCACGAAGTTGGCGCAGTTGGGCAAATGGCTGGTGGAGTACCTGCCATGTGCGACGGTGTAACTCAAGGCGAGCCTGGAATGGAGCTATCATTAATGAGCCGTGATGTGATTGCAATGTCGGTTGCTGTCGGGCTTTCACATAATATGTTTGATGGTGCTCTATATCTTGGAATATGCGATAAAATTGTACCAGGTCTATTTATTGGCGCATTAACGTTTGGTCACTTACCTGCTATTTTTGTACCTGCAGGGCCAATGCCATCGGGCTTACCTAATAAAGAAAAAGTGCGTATCCGCCAGCTTTACTCAGAAGGTAAAGCTTCGCGTGAAGACTTACTTGAATCAGAATCGGCATCTTATCACACTAGTGGTACTTGTACTTTTTATGGTACAGCAAATAGTAACCAAATGGTTATTGAATTAATGGGACTACATTTGCCAGGGACGGCCTTTGTTCATCCTGAAACAGCATTACGTTATGAATTAACCAATGCTGCTGCTAAACAAATTACTCGCCTAACCAACCAATCAGGCAACTATATGCCTATTGGTAAAATGGTAGATGAAAAGGTGATTGTCAATGGTCTAGTTGCACTACTCGCAACTGGCGGTTCAACTAATTTAACAATGCATATTGTGGCAATGGCTAAAGCAGCCGGCATAATTATTAATTGGAATGATATTTCAGATCTATCAACAGCAGTACCACTACTTTGCCGAATTTACCCGAATGGTCCAGCCGATATAAACTACTTTCAAGCAGCTGGGGGGACATCTTTATTGGTTCGCGAACTATTATCTGGTGGTTTATTACATGAAGATGTTGAAACTGTAGTAGGACGTGGACTTAGTCGTTATACTCAAGAACCTATTTTAGAAAATGGAAAACTTACTTTCCGTGAAGGTCCAACAAAATCATTAGATGACAGCGTCATTGCGTCAATCAAAAAACCATTTAATTCTCATGGTGGATTAAAAGTGATGTCAGGAAATCTTGGTCGTGCAATTATGAAAACATCAGCCGTTGCACCTGAACATCAAATTATTGAAGCACCAGCAGTCATCTTTAATAGCCAATATGATTTAGATGCCGAATATAAAGCTGGCAAACTAGATAAAGACTGCGTAGTTGTTGTCCGTTATCAAGGACCAAAAGCAATTGGCATGCCAGAATTGCATAAACTAATAACACCGCTAGGTGTTCTGCAAGATAAAGGTTATAAAGTTGCGTTATTAACTGATGGTCGATTATCGGGGGCTTCAGGCAAAGTGCCCGCCGCAATTCATGTCACCCCTGAAGCTTATGATGGAGGTTTACTCAGTAAAGTTCAAGAAGGCGACATGATCCGTGTTAATGGTCAAACTGGCGAAATAACATTATTAGTAAGCGAGGCAGAATTAGCCAAACGTGAACCTTATTCTTTCGACTTAACGGATTCACATCTAGGTTATGGGCGTGAACTATTTACCGTTATCCGAGAAAATTTAACTTCCGCAGAAGAAGGCGCCGTTAGTTTTTAATTCATTTATTCTGCCGCAAATCAGCGGCAGCTCCCCCCAAATTATACTGAAACACCCCTATTTCCTGAAAGTTTTTAACAAAAACTCTCTGTAAACTTGTCATTTAAAATAAATATAGAAAATAATATAAACTATTTCTTGATAAAATTATCCACCAATAGATTTACTACATCGCCCATTTTCCCTTGCAAAGAAGCTTTTACACTGTAAAGCGCCATCCCCATAACCTGCGATGCTTGAATTTCAGGCGGCATAACTAATTCATTAGAGCTGGTTTTAACATCTAATAATGCAGGACCTTGATGTGATAAAAATGATTGCATTGCTTCATCAAGAGAATCAGAATTATCGACTCTTATCGCAAATAATCCCATCGACTCAGCAACTTTTGCAAAATTAGGATTCTGTAAATCGGTATAGTGATCAACTAAACCTTCTGATTTTTGTTCCAATTCAACAAAATTAAGTGAACTATTATTAAGCACAATAATTTTAATTGGCAAATTTTCTTGAATTGTAGTTAACAAATCGCCTAATAACATACTAATACCACCATCACCTGATAAAGTAATTACCTGACGATTAGGAAATGCTTTTTGCACACCTAACGCTTGCGGCATTGCATTTGCCATTGTGCCATGTTTCAAACTAATTACCGTACGTCTTTTTCCATTGGTATTAAAATGCCTACAAGCCCAAACCATAGCTGAGCCAACATCAGCACAAAGCACAGCATCTTGTGTCGCATATTTATCAACAAGCTCGGTTAAATATTGAGGATGAATCATTGTTTGAGAAGGTACAGCTTTCTTATTCAATTTATCCATTGCTTTTATATACAATTGGCGACATTTTTCTAAAAACTTAGAATCTTGTTTTTCATCAACTAAAGGAATTAAAGCGGCTAACGTTGGCTTACTACTACCAACAACCCCCACACTCACTGGATGACGCCGTCCAAGATGAGTTGCATCAATATCAACTTGAATAATAATCGCTTTATCAGGATAAAATTGTGACCACGCAAAATCAGCACCTAACATAATTAACACATCACACTCTTTAATCGCTGTTGTTCCTGACTCCATACCAAACATACCAGTCATACCAACGTTATAAGGATTATCATACTCAACAAAATCTTTACCCCTTGAGGTATGCACAATAGGTGATTTTAATTTTTCAGCAAAGGCAATAAGCTCATCGTGAGCCTCACACACTCCTTGCCCAGCAAAGATAGCTATTTTATGATTATTATTAAGTATTTCTGCGATTTGGTTCAGTTCTTCATTTGACGGACGAATAATAGGTTTAGGGTGATAAATCTTATGCCCACTATTATCTTCAACCTTAATTAAACTAATATTATAAGGTATCACTAAAACAGCTACACCTCGTTGATTAATTGCTGCTTGAACGGCTGCGGTTGTTATTTGTCTTGCTTGGGTTGGATCATTGATTTGCTGACAAAATACAGAACAATTTTTATAAATAGATTCAAAGTCAACTTCTTGCGGAAAATCGGTACCTTGTTGCGAAGTCACCAATTGGCTTGCCAATAAAACAACAGGTACTTTATTACGGTGTGCTTCATAAATACCGTTAATAAAATGCAAACTTCCTGGACCACAAGATCCAGCACAAGCTGTAATTTGGTCTGTTAAATAAGCTTCTGCCCCTGCAGCAAAAGCACCGACTTCCTCATGACGAACATGTACCCATTCAATATTACTTTTTTTGATAGAAGAAGTAATATGATTTAAAGTATCGCCAACAATACCATAACAATGTTTAACACCCGCTTCAGACAAAACATCAACTATAATTTGTGCAACAGATTTCTTTGATGACATATTCTCTCCTAAAGAGTTAACGATTAAATAGGTTTAGTTGCTTAAATTACACCTACTTTTCAATAATGCGAATATGTCATAAAGAAAATAGCAGAAAATGTTAAAAAACGAAAAATAACGTAAAAAAAATTAACAATAAAGTAATTATAGCCATATAAACTTTATTTAGAGATATTCCCTATTACAATAAATCAAGGTATTATGTACAAAATGTAATCTGTATCATAGAGCTACTTTTTGTGGAACATTTGTCATCTGAGGATGGTTTAGTATCATCAATCGCTAAATTCTTACCTAATTATTTTATTGAATATTACTCACTTATTACTGTCTGCATATTATTATTAATAGCAATTTTAATGTTTTCGTTTAGCAAACTAAGAATGGACATTATTGCATTGCTCACAATCACAGCAATCACCATCACAGGCGTATTAACACCAGCTGAAGCCCTCGCTGGATTTAGCGATCCTAATATTATCTTAATTGCCCTTCTATTTATTATTGGTGAAAGCTTGGTTAGAACAGGCATTTCATACAAAATGAGCGAATACATATTAAAAGTTGCAGGCAAAAACGATATTCGCATTATCACCTGTATCATGTTAGGCGTTGCTTTGCTTGGCTCAGTGATGAGCTCAACTGGCGTAGTTGCAATTTTTATACCCGTTGCCATTAGCATTGCTAACCATACCGGTATTCATGTAAAAAAATTAATGATGCCACTTTGTATTGCGGCATTAATAAGTGGCATGATGACACTGGTTGCCACCGCACCAAACCTTGTGGTAAACAGTGAATTAAACCGTGCCGCTTTGACTGAATTCAGTTTTTTCTCGATCACCCCAATTGGTATTGGTGTTTTAATTGTCGGGGTTATATATTGCATATTAACACGCAATTGGTTACTCACAGCAGAACAAGTTACCCCAACTAATACCCAACCACAAAGACGAAAAATCACCGATTTAATTCGAGACTATAAATTAATTGGCCGAGCCCATCGAGCACAAATACTAGCTGGCTCACCTTTTGTTGGGCGCACAATTGATGGCTTACATTTGCGTAGTGAACATGGTGTAAATGTTATTGGTATTGAACGTTGGCGCAAATTCCACAAAGTACTAATCCCCGTTAATGGCTCAACCGAATTTCGTGAAAATGATATTTTATTACTCGATATGTCACACTCCGAAGCCGATTATCGAACCTTTTTAAACACCAACAACCTTGAACCGAAAGTATTACGAGGTGAATATTTTTCAGAACAGGTTAAACAAGTCGGCATGGCCGAAGTTGCCCTGCTCCCAGAATCGACACTGTGTGGAAAAACACTTAATGAAATTGATTTTAGAGGAAAATATTTCCTGACTGTAATTGGTATTTGGCGTAATCATGCACCGGTTGAAACAAACAACTTATTCCAAGAACGTTTAGAAATGAGTGATACATTATTAGTTTGTGGTGACTGGGGTTCGATCCAAAAACTACAAACTCGAACCAATGACTTTGTTGTATTAGACTTTCCGGCAGATATCGACGACATTGCACCAGCAAGCTCACAAGCACCAGCGGCTTTAATTAACCTAGCCATTATGATTATTTTAATGGTGACAGGTATTGTGCCTAATGTGGTTGCGGCATTAGTCGCCTGCTTACTGATGGGGGCAACACGATGCATTGACATGGCCAATGCCTATAAATCCATACATTGGCCAACCTTAATTCTAATTATAGGTATGATGCCTTTTGCACTAGCACTCAATAAAACGGGGGGGATTTCGCTCATATCAGCTTGGCTTGAAGTCCACTTACGCTCTTTCGGCCCATACATGGTGCTAACATTTATTTTCTTATTATGCTCAACAATTGGATTATTTATATCCAATACTGCAACAGCAATTTTAATTGCGCCAATCGCTATTGATTTAGGACTAAAATTCGGTTACTCACCTTATCCATTTGCCATGACGGTGGCAATTGCCACATCAGCGTCATTTATTACGCCCGTATCCTCACCGATTAAAACCATGGTGGTGGCACCGGGAGGATACAGCTTTAGCGATTTTGTCAAAATTGGTGTACCATTAACGTTTTTAGTAATGGCGGTAGATATTGCTTTAGTACCGGTGTTTTTTCCGTTTTAAAGCCTAACTATGGTAATGATTGAAAATAATACTAATATAAAAGCATATTTTATTAAATTGAGAAACAGGGGAATTTAAAAATGATGAATTTTTTACAAACCATTATGGGACTTGCAGTTTTTGCTGCATTAATTATCGGACTGTTGACTTTCCTAGGCATATTTATTCTATTGCTATGCTACACAATTATAAAGCAAGTAAAATCAGATAAAAAAAGTGATAAAATAAGTGACGAAATATTAATACAACACTATAATATGTTTAAAAAATACAAAGATAGTGTTGCTCTTGCAGTTTTGTGCTACGGCATTCTTTATATGTATGGCATGAAATTAAATCAAAAAGCTTTTGATGCTTATAAACAATGTATGATTAAACGTAATTTACCTTTATAATTTTCACTCACCAATTTAAACTATAGTAATGGCAACAACAAAATAATCCGCCAAACCTCCTGTTTGGCGTGCTGCTCTTACTTATAATTGTCATTACATTCTGACACCATAAAGAAGATTCCCATATTTACTTTACGGTGTTGTGAGCATTTATTTTGATTTAAAACCATCAAGATATAGAATTCGATTGTATTGAAATTTTTGTTTTGCTTTTTTAAATTAAATCTGTTGGTTACAGCGTGCTAAGATTTTGTTTGGTGTAGTGGTTTTAGTCGTTTTAGCCTTTTGGTGGAATAAATAACAATAGTGGCAAGCAAGCTATGTGAATTGCCAGATCCCATTTAACAATCTCATGCTTAGCTGTGCAGAATGAAGCCTACTTATATTTACTCATATTATCCTGATACTCGCCTTTTCGAGATAATCTTCACTTTGCTCAGATATTCAAATTTGTTACAGAAAATATATCCGCCAGCGCTCGGTTTTAACTCATCCGCTATAATCCGTTCTTGACTAGCAGCCAAACATTCCTGTTGGCTTGGCCTTATGGAATTTCGCATAAAATTCGCCAAATCGGACGTTAGTACGAATGTTATTTATTCTATAAAAAAGTCCGAAACATTGTCGAGCTCAAATAACTGTATAGCTGTATAATTGAATTAAAAAACTCAATAAAATTAGTTAATATAATTTTTTGTTATTTATTGGCACACAGGCCTATCAACTTTCAAATTTGAAACCGCTTTATTCATTTGCTTAATCATATCCTTAGGGCTTTGAGCAATATAAACTTTTCCACCTGTTGCATTAGCAATACAGTCAATTTTGTGTTCACCAGCAATATCCACAATATTAATCTTTAATCGTGGTTTTTGTGCAGCTATATAATTTGCTAATGTACAAATATTTTTCCTTGTACAATTATCTTCACCATCGCTAATAATAAGAATATAATCCTCACGGTTTATGCCATCAAGCATTTTACTAGCTTTTTCTAAACCATTATATAAAGGTGTTCCTCCTCCTCCAGCTGCAGTCGGTGTTAAGTTTCTAATTCTATGCTTTAGTGATGGGCGATTTTTGTAATTATAAAACGGCGTAACATCTGCTGCAGGGCAATTAGTCAATGTTACCAGTGAAATACCAATATTCGGTTGTATCTTATCAATACTCGATGTAGCCACACTCTTACTACTTGATAAACGAGTTGGTAAACGGGTCATACGCTTTTCGTATTTGATTCTTTCTTCTTCTGACATATTACTACCATACGTCAAATATCGAAAATATTGCTCAACCGCTGATGGCGATTCATTTAATGTTACTGTCATCGATAATGAATTATCAAACACTATTGCCATTTTAGATGGATTAGGATCTTTATTCATCTCTTCTTTGGTTATACAGTTCGGTGGATTTTTTACCTTTGGCTTTAACGGTGGCTCAGGTACCGATGCTGTTTTAGGCTCTGATGTTGCAATTGGCTTAGATTCTTCAGGCACGGTATCTTTTGGCTCAGGAACAGGCTCAGGTGCCGGTTTAGGTTCAGGTTTCTTCACTATAACAGCTGGTGCAACAATAGCTATTGGCTCAGGAACAACCGGTTTAGGTTTACCAAAAGGACAAAATAAATACCACAGAATACCAAGTAAACCAACAAGTAATAAGGCTAATAGTAAAAAATGCCACCAACGCCAAAATGGTTTTGGTGGAATAACTGGGGCTATTACAGGTAAAACTGGTTCTTCAAAGGTGTTAATAATAACGGGCTCATCATTAATAACATAAATTAGATTACCTAAACTTTTAATTCTTGGAAGCCATGCTGAAACTAAATTTCGTTCTTCATCGTTTAATGGCATTAGTTTAATAGCATTTTCAATATCATTAATACGTGTTTGTAATGTCTTGGCTATTTTGTTTTTATGCGATTCATCGACAAGACTATCAAGTAATATAGGTTGCCCTTCAAGATCAGTGTACCATCCAATATATTCATTGTTATCAATCAATTTTGGTATTGCTAAAACCGAAAAAGTACGATCAGTTAAATGTGATTTTAATAATAATATTAAGGAATTATATTGTTCTAATAGAGAAATTTTCTCTAGATTATTATAATCAAAGACTATCCGCGTTATTCGTTGCATTATTGATTTAATTCCTTACATTCTCATATTATTACTCTAAATAATGTGCTAAATCTAACTTTTATAGATAAAAATATAAAAAACGATACATTCGATTTATTTAATTGTATCGTTTTATTTAAAATTGATTATTCACATATAGGTTTACTAATATTCATACTCGAAATAGCTTTATCCATTTGGTTAATTATCTGTTTTGGACTTTGAGCTATATAAACCTTACCTCCAGTTTTGTTTGCTACACAGTCAATTTTATGCTGCCCAGCGATATCAACAATATTTATTTTTAAACGAGGTTGTTGAGCGGCAATTTTGTTCGCTAAAGCACAAATATTAGCTTTAGTACAGTTATCTTCACCATCACTAATAACTAATATGTAATCATCACGGTTTACACCATCAAGCATTTTACTTGCTTGTTTTATGCCACTATATAAAGGTGTTGCGCTTTTATTTTCTAATGGTTGTAACCTACTTATTTTATTTTTTAACTTGCTTCTATTTTCATAATGATAAAATGGTGTAGTTTGTGCAACAGGACAAGCAGAAAGAGTTACTAGCGCAATATTAACGTCTGCTTGTATTTTATCAATGCTCGACAATGCTACTTTTTTACTTGTTGATAACCGATTTGGTAAGCGAGTCATTCGTTTTTCATATTCATCTATTTCTTGTTGTGTCATTGAATAAAAATCAGCATGCAAGTATTGATTTATGGATGCCTGAGTTTCCATTAAAGTCAATGACATCGATGCTGAATTGTCAAATATCATAACCATTTTTGGTGTATCTGTATTATTCGCAATTTCTTCACGAGTAATACAACTTTTAGGTGCTGGTATCGGTTCAGGCTCCGATTTTACAATAGGTTGTTGCTCTTCTTTTGGTGGGTCTGATTTCTTTTCTTCAACTGGCTGAGTAATTACAGGTTTTGTATCAGAAACCGTAGGTTTTGCTTTTCCATATGGGCAAAATAAATACCAAAGAATACCAAGCAAAGAAAGTAATAATAGAGCCAGAAGTAAAAAATGCCACCAACGCCAAAATGATTTTGGAAGAATAACTGGTGCTGGAGCAGGTAAAACAGGGTCTTCAAAGGTATTAACAATAACCGGTTCATCATTAATAACATAAATATGATTGCCTAAACTTTTAATTCTAGGTAACCATGATGAAATAAATGTCTGCTGCTCAGCTGTTATGGGTATTAGCTTAACAGTTTTTTCGATATCGTTAATACGATCTTGTAGCGTTTTTTCTATCTTAGCTTTAAGTGACTGATTACTAATTTCGTTCAATAAAACAGGTTGTCCTTCTAACTCGGTGTACCAACCAATATATTGATTGTCGTCAATCAATCTTGCTATTGCTAAGATAGAAAAAGTACGATCAGTTAAATATGGTTTAATCAATGCTAACAATGAATTATATTGATCTAATAAAGATATCTTTTCAGAATTATTACGATCACACATAACTCTTGTTATTCGTTGCATTGCCTATTTATTCCCTTTTATTTAACTTCAGTTTTTGTTTGAATATTGATTAAACAAGAATATATTTATATATTCAGTGCCTTTTGCAATTGTTGAAGTTTTTTATTTAACTTTTCTAACTCAACTTGTTTTTCAAGTTCAGAACTACCTGAATTGTTAACTTTTTTCAGTTGCTGTTCTATATCTCTGACTTGAGACTGTAGATCGTCACGGCCTTGAGCTTTTTGTTTAACTTCATCAGTTAGTTTAGTTAAATCAGTTTTTAATTTTTGCTGCTGTGCCTGTTTTTGTTTAATGCTTAATGAAGTGTCATTTTTTTGTTTTTCAATTACGGCATAAATTTCTTTAAACTGCTGATTAGCTCTTACTTCATTCTCTAGAATTTGCTTTTTTTGATCAATTCGAGTTTGGTAATTCCCTGAATAATTACAGCTGATTTTGTCCATAATACCAATGTTAGTATTAGTTGGATCACACTGTTCGGGCGTTGTTGAACAACCAACTAAAAAAATAAACGGGCTGAGTAATAGAAGATATTTTTTTTTCATAATTAGCTAACCTTAACCGCTGAACGTTGTTTTGTAACAAGATTAATTTGATTTTCAAGTACTGAAATTTGTTTATGTAATTGGCTTATTTGTTTATCAAGTTTTGATATATTCATACCTGATTGTCGTTCCTGAGATGATATTGAAATCCAATCATTTTCAACTTCTCTCATACGTTGTAATTTATCTTGTAAATAAGCAATATTAGCATCAATTTGAACTAAATCTTTTTGAGCCTGTTTTTTATTTAAGGTTTCTTTTTTAATTTGATTATTTAATACATTAAGTGTCGCTAAATTCTTATCTAATACAGCTTTAGCTGTTTCAGTTACAGCTTGTACTTCGTAAGTGTTTTGTTGAATATCTTGGATGTAAACATCGAGGCGCATTTCAGCATCCGCATATTCTGCTCGTTTGTTGTCAAGATAATAGTTTGCTCCCATCATAACACCACAGCCTACGGCTGCAGACGCAATACATACGCCTGTTTTCCCTCCTGCTAGCATACAGCCAATACCGCCCAAACCAGCACCAATAGCACAGGATTGCCACGCTGATTTACTAAAAAATTTAGCTGTATTACTTTTGGCCAATGCAGGATCGACATTTCTGGAGCTCACTCCGCCAGAACCTTGGCATCCTGTTAGAATAAGCGATACACACAAGGCAAGTGTTAGGATAATTTTATTCATCATTTATTTCCTTTTATTTCGGTACATGTTTGTAGCCAAACCGTTCGTTCGATTTTTCCCGATTCAATATATTGATTAATATGTTTGAAGTAAAGTTTTAAATAATCACTCATATTAGCTTTGCCACTATTTTCTAAAATAAATTGAGTTGATTTGGCTTGATCATTAATCGTATTTTTTTCGTAATTTGACGCAGTATTAACTATTGTGTCGGAATAATATTTCAATATAAAATCCCGTGCACTTTTAGATTCATCAACAACTTTTTTTAAATTATCTAGCTTCGCTTTTGAGCACATATTGTCATCTTCCAATGCGTCTGTTTCTTTTGGATCACAAACCTCATTGGTCATTGTTTTATATAAATTGTCATTATACTCAAATTTGCTGTTTAAATCTGAAACATTAGCGCACAAAAATGCGCCTAGCTGTAATGCCGATTGAATGGAACGATCCCGTTGTTCATCTCGAGCTTGATTAGCACTTCTTAAAAGCGTATTTAGTTTATTTAATTCTTTTTTTGTTTTTTCATCTTCAACTTGTTTGGTAATTTTTTCAAGCTCATTAACGACATTACCATTTTTTGTGCTGTCTGTTTCGTTACCTAACTGACTCCATTCTTTATCTAACTCTTTGATTTTGTCATTCGAATTCATCACTTCGGTTGTATAAACTAAACGAAATCCAACATCTTTACTTTTATACGCACCTTTATCATCATAAAAAGGTTTTTCGGTACGAAAAGCACTGGTAGTTGATGATTCTGGTGTTAAATAACTCCCACCACGGACAATCACTCCACCTTGTTGACCATGGTAGCGATCTAGTTTATTCATTCGAAACGAATCAAACATCATTTCGCTTGCATTACCTAAAATATCATAAAGATCTAGCGGGTTAGGTTCTAACCTACCAATCAGTTGTAATTTACCATTAGCAGATTTTGCGCCAGAAAACCATGCATAGCTTTCGAGATTACCTTTCATCGGAAATAGGGATTCACGAAACTCCGATTCTGTCACTTTTGACCCACCGCGAGCGGCATACTCCCATTCGGTATTATTAGGTAAACGAACATAACCATTAGGTAAATTACTTGATTTTATTTTTGATTGGTTTTCAATTAACCAACGATTATATTTATCCGTAAAGGCGATGACATCAAACCAGCTAATATCAGTAATGGGAAAAGAAAGATTTACTTTAGGAGTTGGACAAGTCTCGTTCATTACTGATTGATATTGCAATGCGGTAATCTCATATTTACCTATCAGGTAATACCGTTCTTTACCTTCATCAGAAAAACTACCAGCAATATAATTAGGTGTTGCATACTCGGCAAAACCGAGTTCTTTTTGGTTACTGCCTAAAATGATTTTAATATCATCTAACGGTTTATTAGTCGGGGTAAAAACCTTTTTCATCACTAAACTGCCATCACATGGCATAGGTAAAATCACGTCATCTTTTGTTGGTTTGGGATTATAAAATTTACTATCCCAGGGTTGAGCAAAACTTAATGATGGATGTAGATTAATTGCAGCCAATCCCCAACAAGCTAGTCGGACGTATCGAGTACAATTATGCTTCACGTAAGCTTTCTGCTGGTTGAATTTTGATAGCACGTCGCCCTCCTATAAGCACAATGCCTGCAGCAATAAATAAAGTGAGTAAAAAGGCTATGATAAGATGATAAAATTGTAATTGACTTACAACAGATTGTGAAACCAAATTTTTACCTAAAACTAAATTAAACGCATAATTACCTATTACAAAAAGAGTACAAGAGGCAACAAAAGCCAAACAGCTTAAAATCATAGCTTGGTTTATTAAATAAAGCATAATACCTTTAGAGCGAAAACCGATTAATCGCATAAAGGCAATATCTTTACGTTTGCGTTCAATATTTGATAAAAATGATCCTATAAATGATAAAACACACCCTAAAATTGCTGTAATTGCAATAACGCTAAAAATAAAATTAAGTACTCTATTAATCGCTTGCATGTTTTCAATTGCGTTAGCCTGTGTACGCGTTTCAATGTGTTTTTCTCTTAATTTAAATGCTAGTGGTGATACATTATCAAGTGAGTCTGCATAAATACGAGCTCGTGCGAACGAGGTATGTTCAGGTGGATTTAATTGTCCTGTTGAGGTTGGAAAAATGTCACTTTGATAACCATCATAATAATTTTCCATATCAATAAGTAATTCTAAAGTAACAAAAACCGCGGCACGGCTATAACGGTTTTCGGGAATAATGCCAACCACATCTAATTCAGTCATGCCTTTTTCTAGTTTTCCATCAAGCTGCCTAGTAATTATCATTTTGACTCGACTTCCTACTGTGACTTGCATTTTTTCGGCTGATAATGAACTTAATAAAATTTGTTTTTTATTATTAAGTAATGGCAAGTTTTTTGTTATTGGATCATCTTTGGCTGTAGGTATAATTTCGGCATTATTAACAAAATGGCTAGCATCTTTCATTAAATCAGCTTGCGTATTTAATGAACGAGTTAATGGTATAACAAAAGCTGTTTCCGGTTGTTTCTTTATCCACTCAAATACTTCATCTTTTAGTTGTAAATTACCAACTATTTTTACTTCTAAATTTTGTGGGTCATTAAGTAATTGCTCTCTAAGTTGAGAAACCACACCATATTTTAAACTAAATAGCAATAATAGCGGTGTAATTACTGATATTACTGAGGCAATAATACAAAATGAAACTTTTTTGTCATACCATAAGTCAGCTATAGACAAACGAGTTATAAGTAACCATTTTGATATTGCTTTAGTCATCTTTTATGCCTTATCTTGTAATGGTAGAAATTCCGAAGATTGTGAGGAGGTTAATTTAGCCGATAAAGTAAATAATCCTTTGTTAGCTATACGCTGCAGGTCGTGTGTTACAATCATGGCAGCTATATTATCCTGCTGAGCTTGTTCTATAATTAAATCAAAAAGTAAATTCGCATTATAGGGATCCAATGCCGAAGTCGGCTCATCGGCAAGTAATAACGCAGGTTTATGAATAATAGAGCGAATAAAGGAAGCTCGTTGCCTTTCACCAATTGATAACTGTTTAGGATATTTATTTAGTAAATGAATAATGTTGAGTTTTTGCACTAAATAATCAAAGCGATCATTATCCACTTTTTTCTGTAATAACTTTAACGATAATAAAATGTTGTCACGAACCGTTAAAAATGGCAGTAATCCACCTGTTTGTAACATAAAACCTAAATACTTAGCACGAATATCTGCCAATTGATCGATTTTATCTTGTTTGATGAGTGTTGCAATATCAATATCAAAACTATCTATAGCCAGATTATAACAACCAATTTCGTCTGGTTTTAGAATCATCCCCACCATTTCAAGTAAAGTACTTTTACCAGCACCACTGTCACCCTGAATAACGACCACCTCACCAGCTTTTACAGTCAGCTTTGGTAGGCAAACACTAAAAAAGGATTTGCCTGTTGAGCGTGAAATTGCAATTTGATTGATGGTTAACATATTTTCTAACAACACAACTTTATGGCAACATTTCTAATGGTATAGGATAAACATTCTCACGAGGGTCGCTACCTTCAGCTAATGAAATCCAACGATCTACATCTGCATTACATTTTTGATAATAACGAATTTTACTATTTAAATTACGAATAAATTTTTCTTGTTCAAGCCCACTCATACTTTTCCATGTATCTTGATCAAGCCCCGTTACATCGCTCTTATAAGGGATATTATCTAAATATTCACCAAGTAAACCCAAATCTGCAATTTTTGTGACAGAATCTGATTTTAATTTACTTGGATCTTGCCCCATTGCGGCAGCAACAGAGCGAAGTTGCGAAAACATATCATCGGCAGAAATCAATCCATCATTAGCTGCATTTGCAATTTTGCTAACAACATCACTCAGATCACTCAGTTGTGATTTTGTTAATAATATTCGTGGCTCTGCTGTTGGTATAGTTGGTTTGACAAAATCTTTATCGGCAATCCAAGCCTTAAAAACTGACGGTGCTTTAGTACCTTT
This sequence comes from Gilliamella sp. Occ4-3, assembly GCF_001690675.1. Taxonomy (NCBI): domain Bacteria; kingdom Pseudomonadati; phylum Pseudomonadota; class Gammaproteobacteria; order Orbales; family Orbaceae; genus Gilliamella; species Gilliamella sp. Occ4-3. The sequence continues at coordinate 35,351 of NZ_LZHR01000041.1, read as the reverse complement.
TACATCCCCTAAATAAGCAAGTTGCATTGCCTTACTTAATAACAATGCATCTTTTAACATATCAGAGTTATCATCTTTTGCATTTATAGCATTGCCAACAGATGCTTCACCTTTATATGCTAGTTTGACTTGTTCAGATAGTGCTTGCGCTAATAAATCTACTTTTTTACCAAATTCATTAACATCACCAGCATTAACTGGGTAATAAAGTGATTTATGAATGAAATCGTTATAAGTTAAGTCTGAATATTGTGCTGCCGCTACTTGGTGATCTTTTGCACCACTTGGCGTTTTTAAATGTAGCGCATAAATGGCAACTCCTTTATGCTGAGCTTCAAGCCTTAATTGCGCTGCATCCATGCCAGTACTAGAAAGCTTATCATCACCCGGAATCGCACTAGCATCTGTTATTAAAATCATATAACGTGCGCCAAAACTATTCCAATTAATATCATTTAATGCTTGAGCAATGCCCGCATAAGAATCTTCCGCAAAATACGAGGTAGAAACAGAAGCTTGTTTAAGTGAAGCACTTAACTTTTTAAAGTCTTCTTTATCCTTAACTTTATTTGGATCGGCAAAAATCTTGGTAACAAATTCGAGCTTATCCGATGCTTTTAAGCTTGAGCGGAATGATATCAATCCGAATTTTACTTGTTCTTGTAGCTTTTCTTTTTCAATATGCTGATAAACTCGCGTTACCGCTTCTTTAGTTCTTGAAATATAAGGATCCATAGAAATAGTTGAATCAATAACAAACACAATAGCGGCTTTAAAAGGTACTACTTGATTTGCACTATCATCAGCAGTTTGAGCAGTGTTTTGCTTTGGGTTATTTTTTATCAATGATTCTTGTTTACTTACTGATGCGACCTCTAGCACTCGCTCATAAAACCCTCGCCCATTCATTACTTCTTCACCTTGCAAAATAGGTAATAAATAGAAATTACTTTTAAAATCTACAAACTCTTTAGGTTCTTGAGCAAGCACTTCTGGAGCTGCTTTATTCGCTTTTAGAGCTTCACGAATAGGTTTTAATAAAGTTTCAGGTTTATCGGCATCAACAATCGCAGTCAATGCAGCCTTATCCTTGAAAAATAGCAAAGGATCACGATCAACTGGATTAGTAAAAACTAATGTCATTTGCATATTCCAAGCAATAGTACATGAATCATTAATCCAACCAATAGTTTTTCCATAAGAATCTGGTCCTACATTAAGCCATTGCTGATTATTCTGATTTTTGCGCTCATAAACATAATAACGTGAAAATGCAGGTAAAGATTTACCAGTAGGATCAGTAATATTACTTTTTAATTCACATGTTGGCGTACTTAGTACACGCTGATATAGCGTTTTTTTACCTACCTGCTTAAGTGGCTCTGCGGCAAAACCAATTAATGGTAAACATGTTAAACCTATTGTGGAAATCAGTTTTGAGATAGCTAGTTTATTCATTCTTGCTCCTCACTATTTTTGTAGTTGGGTTAAACGATCTTTAACGAATGTATTCTTTGGATCGTTAGTCAAAGATGTTTCATACCAATAAATAGCCGTTTCTTTATCAGCTTCAAAACAATTATTCACTTCATAAAATTTTTCGTCATACTCTTTTGCATATAGCATAGCAATGTTAGCATTTGTTTGTGCTTGATTTGCATATAGACGCTGAGCTATATTACATTTTCCTGCTTTTTTAGCTTCAGTAATTATCTGAATAATTGCTCCCGTTTCAGGTTTAGTCTGTAAACATTGTTGAATAAATGTTAAATCATCAGTAGAAATGTTGTTTAAACTACATTGTTCACTAACTTCCACTGTTGGAGTGGGTTGCAATTGATTTTTGAAAAATAAAAAATACCACGCCGCAAGACCTAGTCCAATTAGTATCATACATCCAACAACAATAGAAACAATTAGTCCTAGGCGACTTTTTGATTTAACTGGTTTCTCAGGAGTTATTTCGGATTCTGGCTCCGTTTCAATAGGTTCGACTAATGTTTCCTTTTGAGAGGTAATATTAGATTTTTCAATTAATGGCGGTTCATCTTCAACAATAGGATCATTAACTTGCTCAGGATGTTCTATAACTTGTTCTTCATTAGATAAAGTTGTTTGTGCGTTTGATGCTGTTGAGGAAAAAACAGTTTCTGCAATACTAACAACACCACCATCAACATAACTTTGATTTTGCTTATCACGAATTTGTATAAGAAACCGAAGCTGACTTTCTTGTGTCACCAAAGAGTCGACCAACCATTCACCGACATATCCCGTTAATTTTTCATTTTCAACTGACATATTTTCAAGAGTATGCCAATTTTTTTCGGGGTTCCATTGATTCAAACCAGATAAGTAATAGCCATCCTGATTGCGTTGTACAAGTATATCAATTTGAGAACTACCACTCCATTTTTGAGCTAAAAACTTCGCAATACCGGGTTTATAACTATCTAATTCAATTCTTAATGCCATGATATCCTCTATTTTTATACTCAAATACGCGAGTATTATTCATCCGTTCTATTGAATAGGGAAACATTTTCAACTCAAATAATAGTTCCCTATTACTCTGTTTTTTATTTAATTTTAATTAATCTGCGATTGTTTGAAAAAATTAAGAATTTCACCCAATCGACTATTTTGTTCTTGACTAATTTCTCGTCCTGCATGGTGCCCCACATTTTCTTGTGCAAGCATTGCAAATGCAACAAACCAATCAAATATCGCATACTGAGAATAATTTTTAGTTTTATCGTCCAGTTTCGGTAATGAATGTGATGATTGGACATTCAATTCACTTAGCGGTGAAGAAAATATCGGTTTCCCCTGATTAACTTTACTCATTGGTATATCACTTCCCTGCCCTTGAATAAAACCAAGCCATGCAATAAAGTCGGCTAGTAAAGTGTGAATAGTACTAATTTGTCTAGATTCTAGATCATCACGCTTACTACCAGTATTTTCGTTATTCAAAATATGCTCGGTTAAACTTGCTTCAAGTTTCATTCGATTAGCTGCAGTAATAAGTTCTTCTACAATAAAAGAGAGTGATTTTTGATTGATACCAAAAAACTGCAAAATATGCTTATCTAATACGATATTCCTTAAATGCTCTAACCATGCCGAAAAAACAGTTTTGGCAAACTTTGATTCGGTTGGTAATGTGGCAACTTGTTTAGTTGTCAATGATGAATTCTCATCAGAAAATAACTCGAAATCAGCATTTAAACCAAAATCATTCGATAAATTATCTAACAAATTATCATTGCTATCTTGCTGTGTTTCATTTTCTATTGTGTTGGAATGATAAAGTGCTCTAATTGTTTGATCTGGCAATTCAAACACTTTAAGTAGTTCACCTAATAATAGCGCTTTACTTTGCAATTCTTTAACTGCATCAGCAATTACTTGCTTTTTCTTAACTAGCTCTTCATCACTATCCGCTTGATACCAAGTATCAAAACGCATATTAATAATGTAATCAATTTTCTCATTAAGTTGTTCAACAATACGTTGTTGTTTTACTTCCGTAATGGCAACTTGCTCCAAGTATTGGCTAATTCGGCCTATACCTCCATCATTAAGTTTTAACATGGCATCCCATGCTTCTTCTGGCTGGAACACATATTCTTTAATATCACTATTTTGCACAAATGTATTTTTTAATACATTCATTTTATCTTGATAATTTTCTCTATAATCAATCTCTTGGCTAGTGCTCGGTTCGACATTTAAAAATGGCACATCAAATCCTGGTTTTCGAACTAGAAAAATATTATTAAATTTGTGATTGTTCGACCAATTACTTAACCAATCATAACTACCAAAACGTTCTAAGATAGTTTGTTGTAACAAACCTCCTTTGCCCCAGCTATTTTTTAAATTATCTTCAGATAGTGTTAATGATGTGCCAATGCGTTTATCAAACATGGTTATTGCCCATAATAATCCCGGCTTTTTAGTAGCTCTTTTTTCAGCTGTTTCACCTTGGGTTTTATCAATCCAGCGCTCAAGTACTGGACCTACATCATTAACATCAGATTGTTTATCTGATGGTGTACAAACAACTAGCACATTCATTTCCTGGCTGTCAGTATATTTTTCAAAAAGATAAGCAACTTTACCACGCAATAAAAGCTGAGCAATTGGATTACCTTCTTTAACATCAGAAATCGATATCAAGTTTAGACGGCCTCGATATCCAGGGAAATCAAGTAAATCTACATTTTCAAATGTCGGTACTCTGGTTTTATTGACTAATGGAAAAATTAATTCGGCAGTTAAAAAAGCCAATTGAGCTAAAGATATAGTTGTTGGTGCGCCATTTAATGGCGTTATAGTGACAGATGAATCTTTGTCGGTATTTAATCGCTCAAGAATATCAACATTCATAATACTGTCAATTTGTGACTTAGTACCGTTATTATCTTTGATTAAGACAGAAAGCGGCGCATATACCGTTTCAGCATGACTAAAACTTGATAAGGTCGTCGCTAGTTGGGTATAGATTGTGGTGAGTTCAGAAATACCACCCCATAAAACAGAAATCAGTTCACCACGATCAGATACAGGCAAATAAGGAAGAAGGTGCGTTGCTTTTTCCCAATATCCCCCTTTCAAACCTTCAAGCGAGTTACCAAAGTTCTCAGATAAATAATCATAAAGATCAACAACATCATCTTCAATAATACCGCCAACATAGCTTATTTGTTTTTTATTTTCTAACCGTTGAATCAACTGATTTAGCTGTGAAAACTCAATTTTATTGGATACTTTTTGTTGGTCAAAATCTTTAAAATAGGCATTTATTAAGATTTTTACAATTTCTATCTCTTTAAATAATTTTAATTCTAACGGATAGTTAGCTATACCACCTTTAGCAATACGGCTAAAACGAGTAACAAGACCTGTCGCTTCTTTACCACTACCTACAGGATTCACATGATCAATAAAGTCTAAAACTTCGTTATCAACAACCGTTTCAAGCTTACCATTTTCACCCGCGGCTAGTGCTGAAATAAGGTAAGATTTACCTGCCTGTGATAATCCAAAAAAACCAACTGCAACAGACTTAGTTGATACATCACCCAATCGTTTTGCACTATTACGTAAACGACGTAAATCTAAAATTAAATTATCTGCTTCACTATCTAAACGTTTAGATGAATGGCGTGTTTGATCTACCCACTCAATAGCCTTTGCTGATGCTTGATAGACCTGTTCCCAAGATTTAGGAAGTTGTTCATTTAAGTTTTTCATCGTTTTATCATTCCACTATCAAGCCAATATTGCGTACTTATTAAACCAGAGTTAACCATTGTATTTAAACTTAGTTTAATATCCTGATTTTTATTACAGGCTCGTCCGTCAGAGGCTTTTACATCCTTAATATAAAAATTTTCGACCGTTTTTTGTTTGTTTTTTATACCGAGAGTAACTTCTAATACGACGCCTTCAGCACTTAATCGTTTGGCAACTTCACTATTTTCAATTGTTAAAATATAAATAGGTGATGCTGGCCACCTTTCAACTTCAAGTTGCCTAAAACCAAGTCTTGTGGTGCCTCTAATTTCAAATGAGAGATCAGGGAAATCATAATCAGGATTATCTAAATCAATATCTTGATAATAAACATTTTCTTTTTTAATCATATTAAGATTATCTAAAAGCCCAATGTATTTAACTGTTGAATATAAATCCATATTAGAAGATCTAAAATAGAAATTAGGCAATCGTAAATTTTTGCTTAAAAAACAAAGCATAGCACCCACAGCAGCCGTTGTTTTAGGATCATCAATGCGTTCTTGTTTATGGAAAGGATACCAACCACCAGTATGATAACCATGTAAGGGCAAAATTCGCCCAGCAGGCATAGATAAGCGTGATCGGAAATAACTTTGAATTCCCGGTAATCGAGAAGGGCGACCAGTTAATAAAAGCACATCACACTGATAACAACTAATAATTTCGGATAATGCATCAAACGTTTTACAGATGTTGTAATAATCACCACGAATAAACAAATAATGTATACGTTTAAGGTTAATATCGATACTTAAATCAAGTACCGAAAACTCAGGGTTATTTAATGCGCGCCTAATAGGTTCATTTATAAAATTAAGCACATTGTCAGTCATAGTGTTATGTTGTAATAATTCGCCAAAGGTAGAACGATAATCATGTTGCTCTGAATGTAATGGATCATAAAGTTCATACGCTTTTAATATTTGTAATCCAACTGGAGTAAATAGCTGTAAAGTAAGTTGTTGGCGCAATACCGCATCTTGGATAGATAGTTGTTGTGAACCAATAATAGTAGATAGAATTGGGTTTGGATCTGCTATTCCAGCTTGTTTTAGACCATTTGTTAAAGCAGTTAGAACTGTATCTTGAATGATATCAAGTAAAATATCATCACCTGCAACTTTGAATCCATCACGAAAACGTTGCGTTGGTACAATATAAGCATTACTACTGTTGGTTTGACCACTTACACCATAATCTAATTGGTAATCGTTAATCACTAAATCTGTTGTGCCACCACCAATATCAACTGTTGCAATAGTTAGCTTCTGTTTATTAGCTTTACCTGGACGTACCATTGAAGCAATAAATTCTTCACTGCGCCCATTATAATTATTTTGGGTCTCGTTAAAGAGGTAAACCACTTGCCCGCAAGTTGCCTCGTCCCATTGAATATACACTTCAGGGATATTTGGCCATACGCTTTTTAGTTGTTCTGGATTATTAAAATCAATATTTTTATCTGAACTATCCCAACCTAGGCTTTTCCAAACCAAACCTATTGCTTGATATACGCAACTTTTAAATATTGCTTGTTCTGGTTTTGGCATAGCTGGCGGAATAGTTAAAATAATAGATCTTAAATTACGTGGTGTTTTAGCATGCTCGAGTTTATTACGCTGAGCAACACTATTCATTTGCATTAATGCATGCATTAATACTTCACATAACATAAAAGTCATCAAAGAACTGCGTGAGTATTTTGGGTGGAAAACTGGCATTTTACGGTCATACTCTTCTTCAATATCATTACTTAAAATATGTAATGCTTCACCATATTCATTAATTAAACTTGAAAAAGGCTCAGCTGTAGCAAATGGTTCATGATCACTTTTTACATAATGAGAATTAAAACGCCAACCTTGCTCATATTTATCTTGATCCCATAAATAGCGTTTAGGGCTTGAAAGACCCGTTGCACCTTCATTACCCTCTCGCCGACTTGCAAGCCGACTTGCCTCTTGACCTACACGGACAATACTTGGCCAACGGAATGTATCTCGTCGACCGCTTTGTAATGAAAAATGTTCTTTACCGAAAAAAGTTTGGGCAAATTCTACTCGGCTTTCAAACGGTTCATTGTAAATATGCTCTGGTTGGGTTAAGTCTCGAATTTCAAGCTCATAACGATGATTTAAACTATCTTTATCTTGGGCATGATCTTCAATTAAAATGCCACAAGTTCGTGAATTACCCACATCTAAAATCATATCAACAGGAATTGATTTAACAACATCATCTTTATTGTTTGACACAATTTTAATTGTTGGCAATTGCAAGGAGTCGGCAAGTAAGTGGATGATATTTAGGTAATGCGCATAATAAGATTTATTTTTAATCTCTTTATTAATATCATCTTTATGTATCTTTAAACGTTCAGGTTGTGGCGCGAGTTCTTGAAAGAGATCAATTAACCAACTGGTTATCCATTTGAGTTCTAAATACCATGAAACGTGATCTGAGCGATGTGCTAAACTAAATACTGCACCAGTCATCACATCGTTTTCGGTTGGCGCAAGATAAGCAACATCTTGTAAGTTAGCAAATACTTTTGTATCAAAAGCAAAAGTGATTCGATGTGTATTACCATCAGGATCTTCACCTTCAGGAATACTAACGATTCGAACTCGGCTCCAGTTATGTGGCCCTTTATCAAAACGATTTGAAGGTATTGAACGTAACATAGGAACTGGTAACCAAATGCCATCGTATAGTTTTAAGGACTGTTCAACACTAATTTCCTGTGTTGGATTAACAGCAAATGTGGGATTATCTGGTGTAAAAAATTGACCACTTTCCACATCTTCAACCAACCTAATTAGCGCACCACTCTCAGAGGGATCAATAAAGCACCCATTAACTTTACTGCGCCATTCATTATCTTTCCAATCGATTTTAAGTGCAAAGTCAAGAAACTGAATACCGCTATTCATAATAAGTGTCACTTCTTGACCATAATTGCGTAATTCTGGAAGCATATACAACCTTTATTGTTTTTTCATTGTTATTGGGAATGAAGTCCCATTATTATAAATTCCCTGACAATTAGCATTATTATTTTTGTCTGGTGTACATTGAATCTTTGGTAATTGATATTTGGTATTGTCACTACAAACAGCCTCAGTGTTACCCGTTATATCTAAATTGGCATTTTTAATGTTTGTACCCACATTACCTGTACATTTGACACCATCACTACGTGTTACAGTGACTTCGCCATTCCCATCATTAAAGTTATAACTTAATTGTAATGGTTTACCAGTGGCTTTATCTTGAATACCACCATTTACAGACCATTGACCATCTAAGAATTTTGTCGATCCTTGTTTAATTGCATCAGCTGGCATAGCTAAATGATTAGTTTGATCAACAGCTGAATTAGAATCTGATTTATTATCTTTATCCGATGGCGAAGATGTCTGCTCAGCGCTATCTTTATCTTGTTTATCTTGTTCGCTTTGATCATTTTGGACATTTGTATCATCTTTTTTATCAGGATCTAAAGGGGTAGATTTGTCATCTTTATCATCCGTTTTTGTTGCATCTTGCTCGCTTTTATTATCTTTGACACCAGGCTCTGGAATATTATTACTATCATTTCCATTGTCTGTAGGTAAAGAATGATCAACTGAATCACCAGCCACGTTGCTATTGGTAGGAATATTATTTGCATTGTCTAAAATCGTACCATTTGGTATAGCGTTATTGGTGACACCTAATCGATTATCAACGACAACATTTTTTGGCTCTGGATCTTTTCTATCTTGTTTTTCATCTTTTTCTGGTTGGCTAATATTACTATTATCTAAAGATACATTCGGGCTAATCGATATTTCAGGTTTTAGCCAACAGCCGCGTAATAAAAACAATGCTAACAAAAGTAACAATAAAGGTAATAACCCTAACAACCATACCCACCAACGTTTCCACCATGGTCTATTATTAATTTGTGGAGTAACTACTTCTGTGATTGTTGGCGTTACTTTTTTTGCAGGCTCTAAACAATAGAATGGAGAATTTACTTGAGGCGTTTGTGGATAAACAAAACCCCAAAAAGTAATCACTGGTTTACCATTAACAATATAAACAAATTGATTACTAGGAAAGCGTATTGCCATCAAGTTAGGTTCTAGACTTTGTGAATTGTGTTTTGGATCATAAATAAGGCGGCTGAACAATAGCTGATCGCCTTTAATATTTGAGTTACTAGCTAGTTGCTCACCTAGAGCCACAACTTTTCGCTCAAATTCCTTTAAAAGCTTAAGGGCGGATTCTTGTTCGGATTCACTAGCCGATGTCCAAGGGACTATATCATATTGCCCATCTGGTTGATTTGAATCAAAAGGAATATACCAATCAATAATATTACCTTGGTCATTGCGTTGAGGAATGGCTAAATAATCGGCAAATTGTTTACCTAATTTAACTCTAAACGTTTCCCGAATTTGAGCTGCGACTAAATAAGCAGCTTTTCCATCATGCCCAAGCATTTTGAAATCTTTAATATCACCACTTCGAAGTAATGTATTTGCCATATATTTCTTTTCATTCCTTTATATCATTTTTATTTCTTATAATTTCTTTTTAAAATTATGACAAGTTTAACAGAAAACGCCATTATTGTAATTGATATCATCATGGATATTCTAAATTTTAAACATATCTTTTAATAGATTATGTCATAAATAGGATCACTAATACAAATTATAAAAAGTTAAATAATCAATTGAATTACAATAACTTTACTTATAATTACGATACAATTGATGAATTCAATTTTTATACTAAAACATATACTTTCCTGAAAGTTTTTTACAAAATTATTTTAAGAACTCATCATCTGTTAATACTCGTAATGGTTGCATATCGCTTTCACCTTTTATAACTAAAGAAGGATCGGAGCGTAAGCAAGTCCCACCATAATGTCCACCAACAGTAAAAGTACATAACTGTAGATAACGATCTTCGACTTTCGGTAAGCACCATAGTTCTTGATAAATATTTTCTTGTTTAGCAAATCGACCTACTGTTTTATCAAGGATCTGTTCTTGATTATTCACTAATTGAATATCACTACCACGGCGTCCAGCTATTGGTTTTATTGCATAACCTTTTTTAATTAGGCTTTCATTGAGTTCAAATGTAGACTCTAATAGGTAACGATGATTAGGAAATAAAGACCATAATACGGGTAAAATAGCTTTATTACTTGGAATAACCGTCCACAGTGGTTCGAAAACAGAGACTTCTGGTCGCAAAAGCACATCGAGCAATCTAACTGAATTTTCAGGATGCCATGTACGAATTGGTAATCCTGCAATTTGTGCCTCGCTTTCTTCTCGAAGTTGCTCTAATACCGTTTCCCAAGCCCATGTCTTCCAAACACAAGTTACTTGGCGATCTTCATCATCAACAAGTCGACCACGTTTATCCCATCTTAGTCCAGTAAGCCCTCGTAAAATTTTGCTATTAAATCCCGCTTGAGTAAGTGCTGTTTGCATAAATAATGCATGATAATTTTCTTCACTATCATTATCTTGCATAATATGAACAAAAGATTGAGCATCACTATGCTTCCAACAGTTAGCTAAAGAATTAAGTAAACCACTACTAGGATTGGTTCCTATATTCAGTCCAGCTTGAATAGCCCATTTTTGCAAAATATGACCTGCTTCAGTATGACAAGAAGCAGAATCAGCATTATATTCATAGACTTTAAAGCCTCGTTCATCCATACAAAAATCTAACCGCCCAGTAATCATTTGGTAACGGCGCTGCTGCCATGAAAGTCTTAATCTTGGCCATAATATTTCTGGGATATTAAAATTAAGTAATAAATTATCGTCCTTTAATACTTTATCTGTGGCATGCAAATACATTAAATGTAATTCATTGGTTGCGCGAATAAGCTCTTGTTCGGCACTTTCAGAAATAGTGAAATAGCGATAGTGATCATCATGACTAATAGCATGACCTGTCGCTGAAACATACGCACTTTCTAATGGATCTGATTCATTTAACCAATTTTTATCAAATTGACCTTGGTTTTCAATATGCGCGCTATGAATTTCAAGTAACGGTTTAGGAATTTTAGGTTGCGGTAAACTATATTCAGTCTTGTCAGTTTGAATCATCCACCCTAAGATTTTCGTATCATCAAACGAGTCATGTAGTTGGTAACCGTCACTGGTCACTGTCATTTTAAGTTCACGAGTCCATTGCTGCCCAATTGGTAAACGCTTATGTATGACATTTTGTTCTGCTATCCGTACTTTATCTTTAAATACTTCAGTAATGATAGCCACATGACCTGTACGGTCAAAAAAACCACCATCATCCCAAACAAGTAACGCACCAGCCTCGGGCTTTTTTTTGCTTCCGTTTGCAAAAGCTTGCAAAGGTAAAATCGCTTCATTAACAACTTTCCTTAGAAAACGTAGTGAAAAAATTTCATGCGCCATACCAACATCTGTAAAAACAATACCATAGTTTAAAAATAAAAATCGCCTTGCAAATTCAACGCATTGCCATTTATATCCCATATATTCATAACCAGAATAGCTACGAAAAGATGCATCATTAGGGTATTGTTTTTGATCTAAAGTTTCATAATCAGATGAATAAATGGCAACACCACCTGGCGCATACCCTAATAATGTACCAAAAGGTTCTTTATTATTGGATTTAGATGACATGTTATTTTAGCCTTATTAGTAAATAGCAAGATACGTTAATTACACTATGTTATAATTTCTATCATAGATCAAAATATATACTTTAAAAAGCAATGTTTATTATTCGTTACTTGAAGAATAGTAAATTGCCTATATATAGTGTTTATTCTTGGTAGTCGTAACGATACATCGAACCAAATAAACGAGAAAAATAAAATTATGCAAAAAACTAAATTAAATGAGTTATTAGAGTTCCCATGCTCTTTTACCTATAAAGTAATGGGAGAAGCAAAACCAGAGCTTGTAGACAAAGTGGTATCAGTGATTCAACGCCATGCTCCTGGCGATTATACGCCATCAATCAAACCTAGTAGTAAAGGTAATTATCATTCTGTATCAATTACCATTAATGCAACGCATATCGATCAGGTCGAAAATCTTTATAAAGAATTAGGCGAAATCGATATTGTAAGAATGGTTTTATAGTGTTTTACTTTTTGCTAAAAATTGAAAGTTTTATCAGTATAGATAAGGCTTTCTGCTATACGATAAAAAATTCAATAAAATCAACACCCTACCTGAATGATTTTTAGTGAATATTCATCTTTATTACAACAAAAGAATTAATTAGAAAATATTATAGAATCAATGTATTTTATTAAGATATTCAAATTAGTATTGTATAAGCAGTAACATAAATTCATTCAAGATGATAAAGCGCAAGATAGTGTTAACTGCCTTGCGCTTTTAATAAAAAACAAATTATCCTAAAATTTTCACTAATTCTTTTGTTACTTCAGTTACAGCTTGCGTTCCATCAATACGGAAATATTGTGTCCGCCCTTCTTTGGCTTCATGCTGATAATAACTAATTAGTGGTTTAGTCAAATCGTGATATTCAACAAGGCGTTTACGAACGATTTCTTCGTTATCATCTTTGCGAATAGTAAGTGGTTCACCAGTCACATCATCAACATTTTCAACCTTTGGTGGATTATGGCGAATGTGATAAACACGACCTGAAGGAGCATGAATTCGGCGCCCACTCATGCGATCAATAATCACTGCGTCTGGTACATCAAATTCAAGCACATAGTCAACCTTTATGCCAGCTGTTTTCATCGCATCTGCTTGTGGAACCGTGCGAGGGAAGCCATCTAGCAAAAAGCCATTAGCGCAATCGCTTTGTGCAATACGTTCTTTAACTAATGCAATAACAAGTTCATCGGTAACTAGTTTACCGGCATCCATTAACTCCTTAGCTTGTAAACCAAGTGGACTACCAGCTTTTACTGCTGCTCGCAACATATCACCAGTTGAAATTTGAGGAATACCATATTTTTGCATAATAAATTGTGCTTGTGTTCCCTTTCCTGCTCCTGGTGCTCCTAATAAAATAATTCGCATAAAATAACCTCTTATGGCTTTAATATAAATAAAGCTTCTATTCTGGTAAGTAATGAAATATCACCTTACTGCTGGATATCAAACCATCAGTTGGGCAAATATAGTTAACCGCTCCACAACCTTTGATCATTTGAGCTTTTTGCAAACAAGTCGGGCAAATATACTGTTCAAGATAATGTTGCTTACAATGAGGACAATTAAAATTCTGTGGTGAAACAACACTCATTTTATGATGACACTTTGGACAAAGGCCTTCTTTCCCAGAATCATTTATTAATTTTCCTGACATAAATTAATTTCGCCCTCTTACATGCTTCATTAATCGACGACGTTTACGTTGCTGTGATGCAGTTAAAGTATTTTTTCTACCTTCGAATGGGTTAGCCCCTTCTTTAAACTGAATTCGAATTGGTGACCCCATGATTTTTAGTGATCGTCTAAAATAGTTCATCAAATAACGTTTATAAGAATCTGGTAGATCTTCTACTTGATTACCATGAATCACAACAATTGGTGGATTATAACCACCAGCATGTGCATATTTTAGTTTAACACGTCGCCCTCGAACTAAAGGCGGCTGATGGTCATCTTGTGCCATTTGCATAATCTTGGTTAATAATGCGGTATTAACGCGACGTGTTGCACAATCATATGCTTCTTGAATCGAATCAAATAAGTTACCAACACCACTACCATGCAACGCAGAAATAAAGTGCACACGAGCAAAATCAATAAAATCTAATCTATCATCTAATGTCGTTTTAACTTGCTCTTTGATATCTTGTGATAAACCATCCCATTTATTAACGGCTATTACAAGTGAGCGCCCACTATTAATAATAAAACCAAGCAATGATAAGTCTTGATCGGATACACCTTCTCTGGCATCAATAACTAAAATAACTACATTAGCATCTTCAATTGCTTGTAACGTTTTAATAACTGAAAATTTTTCAACTGTTTCAGTAACTTTTCCTCGTTTACGTACACCAGCCGTATCAATCAAGATATACTCACGTTCATCTCGATTCATTGGTATATAGATACTGTCTCGAGTTGTCCCTGGCATATCATATACAACAACTCGCTCTTCACCTAAAATTCGATTAGTTAGTGTTGACTTACCAACATTTGGTCGGCCAACAATAGCAACTTTGATAGGTTGATTGATTAATGATTCTGTTTCATCAACAAAATCATCACATAATTCAGTTAGATCATCTAATTGTTGATTATCATCTGCGTTATTATCGAACTGGAAAATAGGATCTAATACAGTTTCAATTAATGAACTTACACCACGACCATGACTAGCTGCAATTGGATGAATTTCTCCCAATCCTAAACCATAAAAATCAGAAATCGCAGTATCGGCATCAATACCATCAATTTTATTGGCTACTAAAAAAGTAGCTTTATCGCGAGAACGGAGATGTTTTGCAATAGTATGATCGGCTGGCATTGTACCAGCTCTAGCATCAACTAAGAAAAGAACAATATCAGCTTCTTCTATTGCTTGCAGAGATTGCTCAGCCATAAAGCTTTCAACCCCATCTTCTGTTCCATCAATACCACCAGTATCAATCAAGATATATTCATGGCCCTTGATCTCAGCTCTTCCATATTTACGATCACGAGTTAATCCAGGAAAGTCAGCCACTAAGGCATCTCGAGTTCGTGTTAACCGATTAAATAGAGTCGACTTTCCAACATTTGGACGACCAACAAGCGCTACAACAGGTACCATGTTTCTTCTCTAGATTACTTTAATTCTTTGTAAAGGCGTAAATATCACCATTTTTAGCTTGGACAATTAACTTATTGCTTACAACTAATGGTTTAGATATTAATCCGCTACTACTCACTTGTGTTTTAGCAACAAGTTCACCACTTTCAGCATTTAACCAATATAGGTAACCTTCAAAATCACCAAACACGACATAATTTTGGTAGATGACAGGATCAGTTAACAAACGATGAGTAAAGTTTGACTGAGTCCAAAGTTCTCCGCCACCACTCTTAGCGATGGCTCGAACATTGTCATCCTGATCAATAACAAACAATCTATCGGTATCAACAGCAAAGCTATGAATAGATCCTAGTACTTTACGCCAAACAGTCTGACCATTACTTAAATCAAGCGCAACAACACTACCATTATAACCAACAGAATAAACTAAATTACCTTCAACTACCGGAGTAGAATCAACATCATTCAATTTTGCTATTTCTGTAGAGCCTGATGGCTGTGAAATGCGTTGCTGCCAAATTAATTGGCCATCATTAATATAGTAAGCATTTACTCGACCATTATCATCACCAACGATTGCTGCACCATGAGCGATAGTGGGTGTAGAGTTACCTCTTATTGATAATGTTGGAACTTCGAAGGAAACATCCCACAAATAATCACCAGTGTCACGATTAATACCTTGAAGAACACCATTAGCAGTATGAATTATTAATTTATTATCAGAAGATACCGGGCGAGCAAGTACTTCCCCTTTCACTGCTTTTTCCCAAACAACTTTACCGTTGAGACGATCTAACGCATAGACAATGGCACGTTCACTACCTACATAGACAAATTTATCATCAGCACTTACACCACCTGAAAATAGTGCAGTTTTACTACTGAAAAGTGTACTTTTAGATAAATTAGCATCCCATATAGTATTACCGCTTGATAAATCAATTGCCTTAACTTGTCCACTACGACTCGCTACATAGATAGCATTATCATAATTAATCGGACCTAATAATGAATAAATATGAGTATTACCAGCAGTACTATTTTTCCATACTTGTTGGATAGAAAATTGATTATCTACTTTCGGTGACGGTGCAATTTGTACAATCTCATCTTCTTTACCGAATAAAGAACACCCAGCTAGTGAAAAAACAAAAACACCAACAAAAAGATATTTTGATAACTTCATTGTATAGACCCTTATAGCAGGATAAATTAATTTTTACTTTCTTCAGATGCAGCTTGTTTCGCTTTAGCTTCTTGCTCTGCTTTTTCTTTGGCTGCCTGAGCCTCTTTTTCTGCCTTTTCTTTAGTAGCTAAAGCTTCTTGTTCAACTTGTTGTTTTGCTTTTAAATATTCAGCTTGGTTCAACTTCATTTTAATACTTTCTTCTAAATCTTTAGTTGGTGAAGAAGTCAAAGCAACATTATAAGCACTAACTGCGTCAGCATAACGAGTCATTTTTACAAGCACATCACCGCGGAGATCATTAATTACGGCACCCCAACTTTCATTAGTTACATTACTTAAAGATGTTAGACTTTCTTGATATTGACCTTGTTGATACTGTAAGCGTGCTATACGAATATTGGTAATCGCTTTAACTGGCTCTGAATCAGTTTTCTTTAATGCATCAACTAACAAAGATTGAGCTCCAGAATAATCTTTTAATACCTCAACATAAAATTTTGCTGCACGCAAATTAGCAAACACGCTATAAATAGTATCATTGTTTTTAGCAAAAGATACTAATTCATTAACAGAATCTGGTTTATTATCATCTAATTGAGCAATTAATTGTTCATACTTATCTGATGATGCTATCGCCTTTTCAACTTTATATGATTGCCAATAACGCCAGCCATAAAAGGCCAATAATCCAATCACAATAATGGCAACCATAATTTTCCATGTTTTAGCAAAAAAACCTTTTATCTCTTCAATTTGTTCTTCACTGGATAACTGATGACTCACGTTTTTCTCCTATTTCCTTTACTTAATAGACAAACAAGTTTGGACAATATCTGCTTGTGCCACTTCAAATTGTTCGCCTGTTTGTAAATTTTTAATCATTACTGTTTGATTAGCTAATTCATTTTCACCAATAATAACTGCTATCTTAGCACCTAATTTATCTGCTTTGGTAAATTGTTTCTTAAAATTACTGCTACCATAATTTGTCATGATTCGCCAATCAGGTAGACCATCACGCAATTGCTCTGCAACACTCTGAGCAACTGAAATAGTTTTTTCTTCACCAGAGGTGATCATATAAATATCAATCGAATTATCACCATTAAATGATGGATTAACCGCTTGAACTAATAAGACTAAACGTTCAACTCCCATTGCAAAACCAACTGCTGGTGTTGGTTTTCCCCCAAGTTGACCTACAAGGCCATCATATCGTCCACCACCGCAAACGGTTCCCTGTGCCCCTAGGCTGTTAGTTACCCATTCAAAAACTGTTCGATTATAGTAATCCAAACCGCGTACTAATCTTTGATTAATATTATATTCTATCCCAGCACTATCCAATAGTCGGCATAAGCTTTCGAAGTGAATTTTGGACTCCTCATCTAAATAATCAAACAATTTTGGAGCTTGATTCAGCAGCTCTTGAACTACTGGGTTTTTTGAATCAAGTATGCGCAACGGATTAGTATACATTCTACGTAAACAATCTTCATCCAATTTATCTTTATATTGTTCAAGAAAAGTAACTAATGCATTTCGATAGTTGACCCTAGCCTCAAGCGAACCAATTGAATTAAGTTCAAGAGAAGTATGCTGTTCGATACCAAGAGCTCTCCAAAAACGAGCCGTTAATAAAATCAGCTCGGCGTCAATATTAGGTCCTTCAAGTCCAAAGACTTCAACACCAAATTGATGAAATTGACGATAACGCCCTTTTTGTGGTTTTTCGTAACGAAATGCTGGTCCTAAATACCAAAGACGTTGTTCTTGATTGTAAAAAAGACCGTGTTCAATTCCTGCACGAACACAACCTGCAGTAATTTCTGGACGTAAAGTAATACTTTCATCATTACGGTCATTGAAAGTATACATCTCTTTTTCAACAATATCGGTAATTTCTCCGACCGCTCGCTTAAATAGTGCGGTATCTTCAACAATAGGTGTTCTAATTTCGTTGTAGCCATAACTGTTTAGTACACCTTTAACGATTTTTTCAATCTGTTGCCAACTTGCACTATCTGTTGGGAGTAAATCATTCATCCCTCGTATAGATTGGATCTTTTTCTCTGTCATTTATTTATTCGCTATCTAATAAAATTATAATTCAGTTGCTGCAATTCTGTTTTTCAATATTAATGCTTTAGCACGAATTCTTGCTTCTAATTCATCAATCATTTGTTCATTATCAATACGACCAATACGCACACCATCTTCATAAAAACCACTTTTGTTATGACCTCCAGCAACTCCTATAGTTGAAGCTAATGCCTCCCCAGGACCGTTAACCACACAACCAATAATTGATACATCCATTGGTGTAATAATATCTTCTAATCGTTGTTCTAATGTATTGACTGTGTTAATCACATCAAACTCTTGGCGAGAACAGGTTGGACACGCAATAAAATTAATACCACGAGACCGTATACGCAGCGATTTTAAAATATCAAATCCAACTTTCACTTCTTCTGTAGGATCAGCTGCTAAGGAAACTCGAAGTGTATCGCCAATGCCTTCTGATAGCAATAATCCCAATCCAATGGCCGATTTAATAGCACCGCTTCGAACACCGCCTGCTTCAGTTATACCTAGATGTAATGGTTGCTTTATTTGCTTAGCTAACAATCGATAAGCATCAACTGCAGTAAACACATCAGATGCTTTTACACTGACTTTAAACTGATCAAAATTAAGTCGATCAAGTATATCGACATGGCGCATCGCTGATTCAACTATCGCTTTTGGTGTAGGTTCACCATACTTTTCTTGAATATCTTTTTCTAAAGAACCAGAATTAACACCAATTCGTATCGGGATATTTTTATCTTTAGCACAATCAACAACAGCTCGAATTCTTGATTCATTACCTATGTTGCCAGGATTAATTCTTAAGCAATCAACGCCATATTCGGCAACTTTCAATGCAATACGATAATCAAAATGAATATCAGCAATGAGTGGAACTTTTGCCTGCTGCTTAATAAATTTAAAAGCTTCAGCTGCATCCATTGTAGGTATAGAAACACGCACAATATCTACACCAACACGTTCAAGAGCTTGAATTTGGGCTACTGTTTTTTCTACATCTGTGGTTCGAGTATTTGTCATTGATTGAACTGCAATCGGAGCTCCACTACCAATAGGAACATTGCCGACATAAATTCGGGTAGATTCTCGTCTAACAATTGGTGAATCTTGATGACTCATACATACTTAACCATTTTACAAAATAACTAGTAATGATCTTAACAAGATTTAAGACAAATGTCTGTATGAGAATAAGAAAATTTGCTAACTATTAACACGAGTAGCAGAGGCTGGAGAAATATAATGACTTACTTCAATAAGATTACTTGTATTATCTTTATTGGCATAATATAAAATTACACCAAGCACACAAAGAATTATAAATATCCCCCAAAAAATAAAAGGAGCTTTTCTAGTTCTTTTTGTTTTAAATGCTTGCGTTTGAACTTTCTTTTGTTGAGACTTAGATTGTTTAGTTAATTCATCGAAATATGGTTGATAGTGTTCTGATGATAAGCCAACAATTTCGGCATAAGAACGAATATAACCTTTTACAAAAACAAGTGGGGCGTTAGGTAATTGGTCATTTTCGATATCAACAATTACTGTCTTTCGCACATGAATTTTATTGGCAATATCATCTTGAGTTAATCCCATTTGTTCTCGTAAATCAACGAGCATCACTCCTAATGAAATATTATCCATCATACCCTCATTTAATACTAATCGTTAGCTAATTTAATCTTTACAAACAGTTACATATTTTTACAATTAATCAATTTTATTTGCATTAAACCATTGTGCTGGTTTTTCAATTTCATTTTGAGCTGCAACTAATTGTAATTCATATTCATCTTGTTTTAAGGTTTCAAGCATAACCGCATACACGGCCGAAGTAGTATGTTCTAAAGCTTCAACCAATGATTTCCCAAGTAAAACATTAGCTAAAAAAAGTCCACTTGTCATATCACCAACACCAACGGGTTGTCTTACACCAAAGTCAACTAGTGGTCGGTCAATATGCCATGCTTCGTTGCTAGTTACAAGCAACATTTCAAAGCGATCAATTTTATATCCAGCTCTGCTTAAATGTTTAACTAAAATCGCTTTAGGCCCTTTTTTACATAACTCTCGACAAGCTACAATTGCTTCATCAACATTATTAATACGTTGTTTTCCATTAAGCTCTTCAAGCTCCAAAATATTCGGTGCCATCATATCAGCCATAGGCAATGCTGTATTGCATAAAAACTCAGAAACACCTGGTGCAACAAAACATCCTTTTTCAGGATGTCCCATTACAGGATCGCAAAAGTAAATAGCATTAGGATTAACAGCTTTTACTTTTTTAACTATTTCAATAATCGCATTACCTTGTTCAGGTGATCCCATATAACCACTTAATACTGCATCACACCGTTTCAATTCATCAATTTCATTAATTCCATCAGCAATTTCGGTTAAATGCGATGCAGACATTACCGTTCCAGTCCATTGTCGATATTGAGTATGATTGGAAAATTGTACAGTGTTTAAAGGCCAAACATTTACGCCTATTCGACGCATAGGAAATACAGCCGCACTATTCCCTGCATGACCAAATACAACATGTGACTGAATCGATAAAATATTTTTCATGAAATTAACTCCAAATTAACAAGCAGTAATATTTTTTACCACGACGAAGTAAAGTATAACGATTATATAGTTTATCGCTATCAGTAAAATGATAATCAGTTGTAGTGTTACGTTCACCATTAACAGCAATAGCATTAGATTCAATCATCGTTCTAGCTTGTCCTCTTGATGGTGCAAATTCCGCATTAACAATTGCTTGTTGTAAATCAATACTTTCCTCAACAGCTAATGCTGGCATACCATCTTGAGCTAATTGTTCAAAGTCAGCTTCAGACAAGTCAGTTAATTTACCAGAAAATAGGCTTTCTGTAATACGTTTTGCTGCAATCAATCCTTCTTCACCATGAACTAAGCGTGTAACTTGCTCAGCAAGTACATATTGAGCTCGTGGTGCAACACCACTATTTTTATCTTCTTCTTCCAATGCATCAATTTCACTTAGAGGCATAAATGTGAAGAATTTTAAGAATCGATAAACATCAGCATCAGCAGTATTTATCCAGAATTGATAGAATTTATAAGGACTTGTCTTTTTCGGATCTAACCATACGGCACCACTTTCAGTTTTACCAAATTTGGTCCCATCGGATTTAGTGATTAACGGTACAGTCAAGCCATAAACTTGTTTTTGATGTAAACGGCGAGTTAAATCAATACCTGCAGTAATATTACCCCACTGATCAGACCCACCAATTTGTAAAACAACATCATGTGATTTATTCAAACAAGCAAAATCATAAGATTGTAACAAGCTATAAGAAAATTCAGTAAATGAAATACCCACCTCATCACGATCTATACGTTGTTTTACTGATTCTTTATTAATCATCGCATTAACTGAAAAATACTTACCAACATCACGTAAAAATGTCAGTACATTCATGCCACTAAACCAATCATAGTTATTAGCCACAATCGCTGAATTTTCACCACAATTAAAATCTAAAAATGGTGACACTTGTTGTTTGATCTTTTCACTCCACTCAATAACTGTTTCCTCAGTATTAAGTTTTCGTTCAACAGCTTTAAAACTTGGATCGCCAATTAATCCTGTTGCTCCCCCTACAAGCGCAACAGGTTTATGACCAGCTAACTGAAAACGTTTTAAACAAAGTAATGGAACTAAATGACCAAGATGCAAACTATCTGCTGTTGGATCAAAACCACAATAAAGCGCAATAGGATTTTGTTCAATTTGTTCTATTAGTGCTTTTTCATCAGTAAGCTGAGCAATCAGCCCACGTTCTTGTAGTTGTTTGATCACATTTTTTGTCATGATATTTTACCTATTAAATTTATTACATTTATATTCTAGTTTAAATAAGATTTATTCTAATTTATTTTGTTGTGATAACGTTTATACGCTTGTTTAAAATGATCTGCTACGATCTCGTTTGGCTTTTTATCAAAAAGACTAAAAATAATAATAGCTATAGAAGCAAATAAAAATCCAGGGATAAGCGAATACAAATTAAACCAATTAAAATTAATCCATAGCAACACAGTTACGGCACCAGTTATCATTCCAGCTAGTGCTCCATTACGTGTCATACGCGACCAAAAAACAGAAAATACGATTATAGGACCAAACGCCGCACCAAATCCAGCCCAAGCATGACTTACTAAATCAAGTACGCTATTATTTGGATTAATAGCTAATAAAATAGCAATAACTGAAACTAATAGCACCATTATACGACCAACCCATACCAGTTCCTTTTGTTTTGCTTTTGGTCTAAAAAACGCACGATAAAAATCTTCCGTTAGAGCACTTGAACAAACTAATAATTGACAACTTAATGTGCTCATTACCGCTGCTAAAATAGCGGCCAACAAAATACCAGCAATCCAAGGATTAAAGAGTAATTTCGACAATTCGATAAAAATACGTTCATGTTTACCATCATTAATCAAGTAAGATAAATCTGGATTATGAGCAAAAAAGGCGATACCAAAAAAACCAACCGTGATTGCGCCAGCTAAACACAAAATCATCCATGTCATACTAATCCGTCGAGCGTTTTTCATTACTTCATGTGAATCAGCAGCCATAAATCTGGCTAAAATATGAGGTTGCCCAAAATATCCAAGCCCCCAACCTAATAATGAAATAATGGCAATAAAATCCATATGAGCAAATAAATTGGTATAATCTGAATTGAGCGATTCAATATATATCAATGCATCAGAAAGCCCACCAGCATTCACCATAACCATAATTGGCGTTAGAATAAGTGCAAACATCATTAAACTAGCTTGAATAGTATCAGTCCAGCTTACTGCTAAAAAACCACCGATAAACGTATAGGCAATTGTTGCACCTGCACCCGCTAACATCGCCCAGCCATAGCTCATACCAAATGTACTCTCGAATAACTTTGCACCCGCAACTACACCAGAAGCACAATAAATAGTAAAAAATATTAGAATAATGATAGCTGAAATAATACGTAGAAGTGAGCTTTTATCATCAAATCGACGAGCAAAATAATCGGGTAAAGTTAGTGAATTATGATTGATTTCAGTAAAGACTCGTAATCGTCCTGCAATGAGTAGCCAATTTAAATAAGCACCAATAATCAATCCGATTGCAATCCAACTTTGTGAAATACCAAACAAAAAAACAGCACCAGGTAATCCCATTAATAGCCAACCACTCATATCTGATGCACCAGCTGAAAGCGCAGTCACAACACTACCGATACGACGCCCACCTAAAATATAATCACCAAAATTTTGCGTTGAGCGAAACGCAAAAAAACCTATGGCAATCATGCCTAAAATATATACAGCAAAGGTGACAATCATTGGTAAGGGCATATCTTTAAAAAACCTTATTTGATAAAATTAAGAAATAGTACTCTAGCTTATCATAAAATCACTATGCTAAAAAGTCAGTGAGTATGAATGTGAATACACAAATAATAAAAAACTAAGCAACATTAAAAATAAAAGTGTCTTACAATTATTAATCAGTATGTTTCATCGTTCCCATCTATATAAAAAATAAAGGCAACTTACAGATAAACAGTAAATAAAAGTATATAATATGCACCTTACTATTTTTTAATTAAATTATTTTGTGAAACAATCTACTCGTATTCAGATTCTAGAAAGATTAAAGGATCATATTAAAGATCCAACAACAGAGCTAGTGTATGAAACACCTTTCGAACTATTAATCGCAGTAGTACTTTCAGCCCAAGCGACTGATGTTAGTGTAAACAAAGCCACAAAACCGCTGTTTGCTATTGCGAATACTGCTGAACAAATTTTGGCTCTCGGTATTGATAAACTAAAAAGCTATATCCGTACCATTGGGCTTTATAACAGTAAAGCGGATAATATAATAAAAACGTGTCAAATTTTAGTAGATAAATATCAGGGTGAAGTTCCTGAAAGTTTTGATGCACTAATTGAATTACCGGGTGTTGGTCGTAAAACGGCAAATGTTGTGTTAAACACCGCTTTCGGTTGGCCTACCATTGCCGTTGATACACACATATTTAGAGTAAGCAACCGTACAGGTTTTGCACCAGGTAAAACGGTGGAGGTTGTTGAAGAAAAATTGCTGAAAGTCGTACCCAAAGAATATAAAATAAATTGTCACCACTGGCTAATATTACATGGCCGTTATACCTGTATTGCCAGAAAGCCTAGATGTGGATCCTGTGTTATAGAAGATTTGTGCGAATTTAAAGAAAAAATTTATCCAGAGTAGAAATCAATGCCAAATAAATTTAATTTAGACCAAGATGATATAAACTTGTTTAAAAATAGTATTGGTAACATCACCAAAAAACTAAAACAAGATACTGTCGTTCATAAACCACAAAAACGTTCACAAAAAGCAATAGAAACCCAAAAACAGCAATATGAAAAAATTAATGCTGAATTTTATTTTTCTGATGATTATCAGCCGCTATTGCAAGAAGACCCTATTCGCTATAGTCGAGAAAATGCAGATCCCTACGAAGTAAAAAAATTGCGTCGTGGATTTTATGAACCAGAATTCTTTTTAGACCTACATGGGTTAACTCAACAAGAGGCTAAAAAAGAAATTGCAGCTCTTATCGCAGCATGTTTACGTGAAAGAGCGCATTGTGCTTGTATCATGTATGGACATGGTAAAAACATCTTAAAAAAACAAACACCCATGTGGCTAGCTCAACATCCTCATGTTATCTGTTTTCATCAAGCGCCTAAAGAATTTGGTGGCAACGCAGCACTTCTCATTTTATTTGATATCGAGAACAAACTAATAAATAGTTAGCTTTTGAAAACTTAACTATCTAGATAATCATAAAAATAATTTTTTACTCTTCTTCCGTCAATTTTCATCTAAACCTTTGTGATGACATTAGCATGTAGATAAAAAACAAAAAATAAAATAACGTTAACTAAAGAATAATGTTTAAAAAATAGTTGTTAATAACATAAAACAAAAAAACCAGCTTAGCGATAACGTCAAGCTGGTAAACATTGGAAGCAATGTGAGCAATGTCATACTTTTTCAAAAGCCTCTAAAGCTCTAACAAAGTACAAAATAATGATAATGATTATCATTAACAAAATCAAGCATTTTTTTATTTTTCTAAGCTAAATAAAAATAAACGCACTATCCACTAATTTCATAATAAGAGGATTGATATTTAACAATATAAAAAATAAGCAGAATATTCCTATTCTGCTTTTATAAAAAATTGTACGCAATGGCTAATTTAGGCGAAATAAAATAGAGTATAATACTTATTATTTTTGATAAATAAATTCAACACCTTCTTCATCGCTTTCGTCCCAGTCATCAAAATCATCGTCATCATCAAAAGCCTCATCCATTGCTTGTTGATGGTAATCATCCCACATAAATTCCACTTTTTCAGGTGATGACTCTTCTTGTTCTGCTTCACGTGGATGCGTATTGATATATTCCATTAAGTCCCAACATAAAGCCTTTATACCTTCTTGATTAATGGCTGAAATAATATAATATTTATCTTGCCAATCAAGTGCCCTAGCTATTTCAGCTGCACGTTTAGCGCTCTCTTCAGGACCTAATACATCCATTTTATTAAATACCAACCAACGTGGTTTATTAGCTAATGTCTCGCTATATTGTTGAACCTCTTTGATTATCACTTTAGCATTTTCTATCGGATCTGATTCATCTACTGGTGCCATATCGATCAAATGAACTAAAACACGACAACGTTCAAGATGTTTTAAGAAACGAATACCAAGTCCTGCACCGTCTGATGCCCCCTCTATTAAACCAGGAATATCAGCAACAACAAAACTTTGTTCATTATCCATTCTTACTACACCTAAACTAGGCACTAAAGTAGTAAATGGATAATCGGCAACTTTTGGTTTAGCAGCTGAAACTGAGCGAATAAAAGTTGATTTACCAGCATTAGGTAAGCCCAACATCCCCACATCAGCAAGTAATAATAATTCTAATAATACATCGCGCTTTTCACCTGGAGTACCATCAGTTTTTTGCCTTGGAGCACGATTTACCGATGATTTAAAACGCGCATTTCCAAGCCCATGAAAACCGCCCTTGGCAACCAATACTTTTTGTTGGTGATGCGTTAAATCACCAATAATTTCACCAGTATATTTGTCGGTAATTCGTGTCCCCACCGGTACTTTAACGGTAATATCTCGGCCACGCTTACCCGTACAATCAGAACCCTGTCCATTTTGACCACGCTCAGCACGGTAATTTTTTTCAAACTGAAAATCAACTAGTGTATTTAAATTCTCATCAGCGATAAAAAAGACATCACCACCATCGCCACCGTCGCCACCATCAGGACCACCTTTAGGTATATACTTTTCTCGGCGAAAACCGACACAACCATTTCCACCATCTCCAGCTTCAACACGGATTGATGCTTCATCAACAAATTTCATTATTCTTCCCCTTTATTGCGGTTAATTAGCCAGCCTTTTCTTGGATGCCAAATATAATGCCCAATGGTCGCAAACATAGCACCCGCAACAACAGATACTGCACCAATATAACCTAAAATATTTAAATATTGCATAGCAAACTTTTCAGGCCAAATTAAAGCAAAAAAATCTGAAAAGATGAGCGAAAATAATGGCGTTAAAGTTGTTATTGCACTCACTTGTGCTGCTTGCCAGCGCTCCATAGCCATCACTAACGCACCATAAGCAATAATAGTATTTAAACCACAAAATATGATAGCAAACAGTTGAGTTGCATCAGCATTTATAATTTTACTTGGCGATGTAAAAGGCAACAAAAAAACAGTACAAATAAGGTAAATTAACCAAAGTAACTGTTCTGCACGTAATTTCTGTAATAGTACTTTTTGAGCAAGCGCATAGCAAGCCCATGATACCGAAGCCAGTAAACCAAGCCACACACCAATACCATACGAAGACATATTAGAAAACAGATCTACAATATTTTTATTAAAAAATAACGCAAGCCCAACTAATAATACTAAAATACCAATAATTTGAGTCGGCCTGAGTCTCTCTCTAAAAATAAAAGCACTTGAAATCATAAAAATCACAATGCCAGTTTGCCCAACAACCTGAGCAGTTGTAGCTGAAAGATACTGAACTGCATTAGCAAACAGTGCAAAATTACCCAACAACCCAAAACCTGCAATCATCAATAAAACAAAACGACGATGTTTTCTGAACATCATTAAATTAGGAAATTGCTTTTTGTAAGCCAACCAAATAGTAATACCAAGCGCTGAAATAGCCAATCTCGACCAAGCTAATGTTAATGGATCAACAACCACTAGCGCATATTTCATTGCAATTGGCACAATGCCCCACATCACTGCGGTTAACATGGCAAGTGCAAAACCTAATTTAACATTTTGCTGCTTTATCATATCACCATCAATTTTATATTAACTTCAAGAAATGAAAAAAGCCCCACAATAATTGTGAGGCTTCTATAACTTTTGAACCGTTTATGAACTAGCTGTTAGCAACTACACTAACATAACGACGATTCTTAGGTCCTTTAACTTCAAACTTTACTTGTCCATCAATTAAGGCAAATAGGGTATGATCACGACCACAACCTACATTAGTGCCTGGGTGGAATTGAGTTCCACGTTGACGAACTAAAATGTTACCAGCAAGAACTTCTTGACTACCATAACGTTTAACACCTAAACGTTTACTTTGGGAATCACGACCATTACGTGATGAACCACCAGCCTTCTTATGTGCCATTGTTCAATACTCCTATTAAGCGATTGCAGTGATCTTCACATCAGTGAACCACTGACGGTGACCTTGTTGTTTACGATAGTGTTTACGACGACGGAATTTAACAATTTTCACTTTATCGCCACGACCATGTTCAACAATTTCTGCTTTAATTGTTGCACCTTCAACAAACGGAGCACCAACTTTGATGTCTTCACCATTTGCTACCATTAAAACTTTATCGAAAACAACTTCTGCGCCTGTTTCGACTTCAATTTTTTCCAAGCGAACGACTTGTCCTTCGCTAACTCGGTGTTGTTTACCACCACTTTGGAAAACTGCGTACATACTTAACTCCGCAATAAAAAGCAGACGATTACTTGATTAAACATATATGTCTGCGTGATTAATCTTATAGGGCGTGAATTTTACGCAAATTTTATTCTTGTTGCAAGCGCTGTTTAACAAAAGATCGCAAAAAGTTACAAAAAAGATCAGATAGATACTCTTTTCAAGCTACAATAACCATAAATTACTATTTAGCTAAAATAAAATTACAAAATAATATTGAGTGTTTATATGTCGAAAATAAAAATTCGCCCCACCGAATCAATTATTAATCGTTTAACACTATTACTGTTCTGTTTAGGCGCTATTGCTTTAATCGCTTTATCGTTTTCAATCCAGGTAGCCAATGATACAAAAGGTGGGGCATATATGGTTAATCAATTAGGCCTACTAAGAATGAAGAACTACCAAATACTAACAATGGTTCCACTTAGTAAACAAGATTATGACCGTTTAAATATTTTTATTAATATTTCTTCATCACAAAAACATTTAACGCTTTTAAAACGCTACGATTTAATTAATGAATTTAATCAGTTAGAAACTGATTGGAATACTCGACTTATTACTAAAATACAGCAAGCACAAAAAATCGATGAAATAAGAATTGATATTGAAAACTATGTTGCTCGTATCAACCATTTAGTCGATAAGATTGATCAAAAAACCGAAAACAAAATTTATTATATTTCTCAATTACAACAGTTATTTATTATTATTATCGTAATTTTTTTAGCTGTTCAAATTTATTACTTACGTTACTACCTTCTTGCGCCATGGCAAAAACTAATCAGTATGGCTGAAGCAATTTCTAACCACAATTTTAAAGAGCGTTTTAATATTAAAGACAAAAAGAATGAATTTGATCTTTTAGGGCTAGCTTTTAACAAAATGTCCGAGCAAATTGAATCACAATATTTATTGTTAGAAAAACAAGTTGCAGAAAAAACAGCTAAATTACAACAAACCAATAAAATTGTTTCATTTCAATATCAAACAATTAAGCAACTACATACTTCAGAGCCATTGTGTGAACGTTTTCTAAAAATACTACACAAATTAGAAGATTTAGTACCATTAACTCAATTTAAAATCCGTTTTTATGAATCAAATGATCCTGAGCATTATCAACAAATCAGTTACGATAATGAGCAAAAATTACCTTATTGCCAAAATTCTAAATGCAAAGCTTGTTTAATCTCATCAAAATCTTATCAAAAAAATAACTTTCAACGCCATTGGCACCTTCAAGAAAACGGGGAAAAATATGGGATATTATTTGCTTTGCAGCCAAAAAATATCATATTAACCAATGAACAAGAAAACTTAATTGTGGGAGTTATCGAGCAAATGACTACTGCAATGAAGCTCGATAGACAAATTGAACAACAAAAACAATATTTATTAATAAAAGAACGCTCAGCAATGGCCAGAGAGCTGCATGATTCCATTGCTCAATCTCTATCTTGTTTAAAAATACACCTCAGCTGCTTACAAATGCAATCAGATTTAACATCACAAAGCAGTATTGATTTATTGGCAACAATGCGTAAAGAAGTCAATATAACCTACTCTCAACTAAGAGAACTAATTACCTCTTTTCGCTTACGCCTTAACCAAACGGGTTTTTATGCAAATTTAATGGAATTAATTGAGGAATTTAATCAAAAATTACAATTCAATATTCAGTTTGAATATTTATTGCCGCTGAATATTATCAATAGTAAATATGCATTTCATTTATTACAAATTATTCGTGAAGGACTAAATAACATATATAAACATGCTAAAGCCACACAGGTTATTGTCAGTTTAAAAATTGATGATCATCAAATTATTTCCGTCTGTATTGAGGATAATGGCATTGGTTTACAAAACAATATTAAACAGGATAATAGTTATGGTCTAATCATTATGCGTGATAGAGTTGAAATACTAAATGGTAATTTAACAATAAACAGTCCTCCCCACAAAGGGACACAAATTATGATAGCATTTAAGGTTAATAAAACCATTTCATTCAAAGCAATAGAAGAGTAAAAATGGAACAAATAAATTGCTCAATACTTCTTATTGATGATCATCCAATGTTAAGAAATGGCGTAAAACAGCTGATAAATACAGTCAACCATTTTGACATTGTGGGAGAAACTGGCTCTGGAATAGAAGGCGTTAAATTAGCCGAAGAGCTTGATCCTGATATTATTCTACTTGATATCAATATGCAAGATGTTAATGGATTAGAAATATTACGCTACTTGCGTGAAAAAAAAATATCGAGTCGCATTATTATGTTTACAGTATCAGATGCAAAAGAAGATATAATCACCGCACTAAAAACAGGTGCTGATGGCTATTTATTAAAAGATATGGAGCCTGAAGATTTTCTAAAATCACTACAAGAAATCTCGATAGGAAAGCTAATTATGGATAATGCTATTTCACATATTATCCTCAATTATATGCGTAATAACGAACAACTAGCTACAAAACAGATGCATGATGTCAGTTTATTGACACCAAGAGAAAATGAAATTTTTAATTTATTAGTACAAGGACTACCAAATAAGCTAATTGCAAAAGATTTAGGTATCGTTGAAAGCACAGTCAAAGTACATATCAAAAGTATATTCAAAAAACTTAATTTTAAATCAAGAATGGAAATGACAGTATGGTATTTACAAAGTAAGGAATAAACGTATACATTGAAAAATAAAATATATCTTGTTCAGCGATACACCAGATAAAATCATTTATTCAACAAAATAACAAACATCACAAAACGGAGTATAGCATTTAAAAAATATAGAAAACTACCATGATCTATTATAGAATTAGATTAAAAAACAGCCACTATTTATAATAATAAAAATACCAAATCTAAACTAGGAATATTTGAAATGCCAATATTGATAAATGCTTATTCTACAGTCACTCATCCACCAGCCATTAATTTTCCCTGCGAACGTCTATACCATCGCGGATTGGATGATTCTGAGTTGACGAAACACCTTGATGGTTTTATCGGTTATGTCATGCAAGCAGGAGATGGGCAGATGAATTCACGCCGTTATGCTTTGTATCGCCATATCCAACGAGTTAAACACCAATTTACCTTTGAGATTGAAGAAGATAATTTCAATGAATTTACCACTTGGGGCTGGCAGGCGAATGCAATTATATTTATGCCTGATGGAACTATTCGGAATCCTGACGGAGATGTATTACAAGATCCTGATGGTAACATTGATTTAGATGTAATCGTCCCTTATCCACTAGAAGCATTAAAGCGAAAAACAAAAACTGAACAGTATTTAGCCAAATTGGGGTTGCATACACCTACACATTTACCACCGGTTATTGCCGAATCGGAAGTAATACTTAGAACACCTGACGAAGTAGCTAAACGAGCCTTAGCAATAATGTTAACAGGTATTCAGGCTGAAAGTTTTAGAGAAAATGATCCAATTAATCCGATGGAATTTAAAGAACGTTGTCCAATGGGGTTTGAGGCTTTATCAAATAATGAGCGCGACTTTATTTATAGCGAACAGCCGACAGAGCAAGATGTGATAGAAATGTCTTGGAAATACGAAGCATTATTACCTTTACAATGGGCTATCAATTGGCAATCTGAGCTCCCTTTTGCTGATACTATCTGCGATGTTTCATCGTTAGTTGACCAAGGAATGCAACATAGTGGGCAAGATTTTTCAACCGTGGCCTTAAGACCAGTTAGTGAATTGTTAGATGCTTTAGATTTACACTACCGCTTACATTGGATAACCACAGATTTTCGAATGAAAGATAAGCAACCTCCCGCATCGATTATAAGTGATGTTATTCAAGAGCGTCATTATGCTTTAAATTGGTTAACCAATTTTGAAAATGCTGATTGGGATGATGTCGATACACCAACCTAATATTTTCATCTTCTCATTTGTTGACATCATATTTAATATGGTGTCAAAGTTCTAAATATTAACCATAATATCAAAGCTAATAAATAGTTTAAACTTTCGTTTTCTATCTTTTTAAATCGCTAAATATTTGCTGATTATGTCACATCACCATAAAAAGAATTAACACGATCCTTACCAAAATATTATACATAGCCCCCTCTATCATTTTTTTATTTTGATAATATTGTTGTTCATATTGTTCTAGCAATACCTAGTTCTTGGCTGAACAACCACGCATACAATAATAATAGATTTCAATATATTTAAATAGTGCTTTATTGGCTAGCATCCTCGGTCACTGCGAACGAGCATATTTTTAAGAAAGTAACGCCGAAACAAAGCTTGCTTTAATGTATTACAGACTAAATGACGGTCTAGGTAACGACTCGTTTGCCTAGCTTTTCGATATTATGAAAGTTAATATTCCCCCATAAAATCGTTCAGGTAGAGCATTGATTTTATTAAAGTTTTTTTAAATTTAATGTTTTTGTAAAATCAAACACTTATAGTTTGCTTTATGTTTTTATTACGATGTTTTTTTGGATTATTTACCACTCTTACAAATTGCTGACAACTGCAGCAGGATAGCAAAGAGACCATTTTATCCCAGCTAAAGCCAAAAATTGCTAAGAAAATCGCTCTATCTTCTTAGCTCATACATTGCTACTAAAACTATTTAAAGCAAAAGCTCAAAACGTCCGAAACTATACCGAATAAAAACAACCATTAAAGTTTACTTTTTTTAATAGATTGTCTGCTATTGAGAATATAATTCCCCCCAGCAGTCAAGGACTAAATCCGAAAGGCTAATTAGCAGCACAAAGTCCATTCCTACTAGCTCTCCCACCGAGCACATCACCGTCGTCCGAGTCAACACCGAATAAGTAATTATTTCCAGTATCACTTGTCCAGTAGTTGCGACTAGCAAAATCTGCGTTGGTATAACGGCTCATATCTCCCCACTCAGTAAAAAAGCCTACGCCAATTCGACGCTGGTAATGATTACCAGATGATGATGGGATGGCACCGACAGAACCTTGACACCAGTGACCTGACCACTTACCGGAACAAACCGCATTAGTTAAATCTTTTACCTGTGGAAAACGATAACCTAAATGGCTACACCAAGAAGCTTGTTTAGAAGCGTCAGTCGCTCGAAATCCACGATTAACGAACCATTGCTTCAACACAAACCCATACTTGACAACCACACTACCTTGACTATCTCTACCCACTAACTCGAATGTTTGAGGCAAGGTTGGCTTGCTAATTGGACTTGGGGAATCTGAGCTTTTTTGGTTATCACTTGCCCTAGGACCCGTTAACGTAACGCGCATTACCTCTACTGAATGATTGGATATCCAATTATCGCCTGCATTTGGTAACGTCCTTGTCACAGTAGCTGTTATTCCCCCATGTGTAACAGGAGTCCAAGTCAACTGACTACCTCCACCTATGTCTAAATCAAAGTACAAACCATCTGCACCTGTTGTCGGAAAATTTAATTCGTAAAATGTTGGATTAGTTGATTGAACTAGAAATCCTTTAGTTGGATTCCAAATATTAGCTGGACCAGCGTAATCACCTGCACCATAGGTTAGATTTGGTCTTACATGACAGATTTTAGGAGGTAAATTTGGGCTGATGTAGTACTCCACCGATTGACGGTGGAAATAATTTGTATCTGGTACACCGTACTGTGTTTTTAAAGACCCCTCTGTACTACTTAATATCACCTTATAAGGTGCTTTACAAATATCTAAAATATCATTACGACTAACAGCATTACCATTTTTATCGGAAAAATAAGCAGATAGATTTCCTTTTGCGGTTACGCCATTTATTCCCTGACCATCACCATCATCATCGCCCCAATAATGATAAGTGTTCACTATATCATTTAAACTGACTGAATCAACTGATGAGGGAATCAACATGTGAATATCACTTAAAGTACTTCCTTTAGGTAAAGTTATTGGATTTGTTACGCTTGATGTATTGGTTGATGGAGTAACTATTGTTCCATCCAATAGAGTGATATTCAATAAATCATCGGTTGTGATCGCTTTAGTTTTACCACCATCAAATGTTAAATATGGTGCACTACCTTCTATAACATTACTAGTATGCGCAGTTAATGCCTGCAAATTAGGCGAATACGGCAATAACAACAATGGCACTAATATCAACGTTTTTTTTGTAGATAATTGTATGGATAATTTCGATGCTAAAAATGAAGTAAGTGTAAAAACTCGTCTAACGTGGTTATTTAATAAATTTAAGACATAGGTTTGCCAGTGCTGGTGTCTGGTGTTGATAAGTATACTGCATAACATCCCTTTTGTAAAGTAATATATTGTTTTATTTTATTTTTTTAACGATCTATAATCTATAAAATATAGCTGAATTAATTCTAATTTTTAAAATTATAATGTTTAAAAAAAATTTGGCTACATTTTTAACTAAAAATTTTGTTAAGATTTATTAAGATACTTGATTTTGTTTTTGGATGTGCTGAGTTTTTATCTTGTGATAAAACACACTCGGCTCAATAAAACAGAGTATTATAAGAAAAATGAAAAATAGAAGAATTAAATTCCATTAACTCTTTTCCTTCATCAGGATGTGCCGTCACCTAAGCGAAATTAGCACGCCAAATAATAATGTTTGGTAAAGTATTGATATAAATGTTATTTCTTTCACAAAAAACCTGGATTCAAACATGAAGTGCAATTTTAAACACGGTGGAGTGAAGAAAGTAGAAAGGTGATTTATACTAGCACCTTCGCACCACCACAGTTTGGAGATTGCTATGTATTATAATCACCTTTC